>JASHQK010000567.1 GCA_030039195.1 Candidatus Sulfotelmatobacter sp. | reverse complement strand
AAGAACTGGGACGCGATGATGGTCGACCCAGAGTTTCAGGAGATGATCAAATCCGAGCAAGCCAATAAGCTGGTGGAAAAGATAGACCGAATGTACATGCGACCGACAGATTTTTCACCGATGAAGTAGTGCCTGACCGTCCCGCCAACAACATGGTGCTGCCGGTATCGCTGCCGCCATAAGCCCTTGAAAGTTTTCGAGTGAAATTCCTAACTCCAGTATTGCCGGCAACCCTTCCCTAAAAGATCTAATGGAAGGGTTGCCCGTGATTCGGGCGGTTTCATGATACCTCACGCGGCTCGGGGCGCGACGAGCTGCTCACTCCAAATCGGGTGGCCTGTGACTGCGAACGGCTCGATCTTGGATTAGGCTATTGTTTGGGAAGATCGATCATGACGACCTGCGAGTTCTCGCGCAAGCGGTCGAACACGATCTGCCTCCCGTCGCTGGTAACGTCGAAAGTCCGCATCGTGGCCCGGTTTTGAAGCCGGGTAAGTGGGCGCGATTTCATGGAGGCGAGATCAAGTAGCCAGAAGTCTTGTGATGCGAGCAGTCCCTGCGTGTAGATCAGACTCTTGCCATCGGGCGAGAAGCGCACGCGCTCGCCCAAGCGCCGCAGCAGGATATGCGGCATTTCGACGCTGGTTCCATCCGGACGTATGGCAAGGAGAGGAGCGAAGGTTCTCACATTCGTACCCGAATAGACGATCAGGCTTCCATCCGGCGACCAGACTGGATTGAGAGCGGTTCCGCTGACCAGGCGAACCGGCGATCCGCCTTCGAAGGGAATCTTGAAAAGCCCTGGACCGGTGGCATCGCTGCCACCAGTGACGATCCATTTGCCATCCGGCGACCAGCAGCTTGACTCCTGGGCGGCAATTCCCTCCGCGATGGGCTGAAGTTCGGCGCCGTCTGATGAGAGGACATGGAGTTGGTGTTTCCCATTCCGCCGCAGAATAATCGCCACACGGCCTCCATCCGGCGAGACCGCGGGTGTCTCCAACAAGGCACCATCGGCCCCCTTCCAGATTTCAGTCAGCTGTCCGTCGCGAAGGCGCCACAATCCGTCGCCCGTGCCCAAGGAAGATAGATAAAACAGTGACGACCCGCCAAAACGGGGCGCCAGCGCGCGCTTGGTCGGCACGGGAAACGATTTCACGTCGCCTTCTTCGGCGACGCGATCAAGAATCGGAACAGTCCAAAGTCCCGCGACAGGATTGCTGATGGTTGCCACAAGCTTGTGGCCGTCGGCGCTGGCTTGCACCGACGTATATTGCTCGAGACCGACGCTTGCACGACGGGAATCTCTGCGTTTCAGATCAAACGCCCACAACCAAGGTCCTGAACCATCCCCGTCGCGCGCCACATAGAAAACGGTGCGGTTGCCTACCGGCGTGGGATAAGCGATATCGGTATTGAGTTGCGTGAGGCGCTCGGAGTGGCTGCCATCTGGCTCTATGCGCCACAAATCCATTTCCTTTGTCGCCGGCGTCCCGTGTGAGAAATAGATCCAGCGGCCGTCGGGCGACCAGGCTGGAAAATGGTTGTGAAGTCCCGGCCGGTCCCCGAAGATCTGGCGAGCATTGGCGCCAGAGCGGTCGGCCACGAACATAGGGTCACCACCGCCGAAGTTGTGATAGACAATCCGCTCGCCGTCCGGTGACCAGGCCAGATTGACAACCTCCTCACCGAGGAAATTACGCGGCGTACCTCCCGTCAGGGGCATCAGCCGCAGGCGCATACCCTCATCGCCACCGCCGACCCAAATTTCCGAGCCGTCGCCCGAAAAACCAACACCCCGTAAAGGTCCAGGTAAGGGGCCGACTTTCCCCTGCGTCAGATTAATCGCGCGCCCGGTGCCGACCTGGGTGAGCCATACATCGAAGGGGCCGTCATGATCGGAGATAAAGGCCACGAACCTGCCGTCCGGCGAGATCGCCGCCTCCACGCTCTCGAAGTCGGTCACGCGCGTGAAATGCGCTTTTTCCAGCGGGTTGGCCAGTGTGGCCGCGGGCCGTAGCGTCTCCCAGACCGCAGCTCCCACCAGCAGTGCAGCGGCTAGGACCCATGGGACCCACACTCCCGGTGCCTTCTGCTCCGACACTTTCTTCGCGGTCGACGTTCCGCCCAGTGATTCTATGGCAAACGCCAGGTCACTGGCCGACTGGAATCGCCGCGCGACATTCTTTTCCAGGCATCGCACGAGAATCCGTTGCACTTCCAGCGGACCTTGCCATCCCCCATCATTCAGCGCCAGTGGCTCTTCGCGCAGAATTGCGGTCATCGTTTCTGCGGACGTCGCCCGTTTGAAAGCGCGTTTGCCGGTGAGCATCTCGTACAACACTGCACCAAAACTGAAAATGTCCGATCGCGGGTCGAGCGGTTCGCCCCGCACCTGCTCCGGCGACATGTAGCCGACGGTGCCCATCACCATACCCGGCAGAGTCCCCGGACTCGACAGAGTCATTGCCGCTTCGTGGTTCTCCTCCGGCCTAGCCAGCTTCGCCAGTCCGAAATCCAGCACTTTAATCCGTTCGTCGCGAGTGACAAATATGTTCTCCGGTTTCAGGTCGCGATGTACGATTCCCTTCTCGTGTGCCGCCGCGAGTCCCTCCGCAATGCCGAGCGCGTATTCGACCGCGCACCGCACCGGCAGCGGCCCTGATAGGAGCTTTTCACGCAGTGTTTGTCCTTCAAGAAATTCGCTGACCAGAAACGGCGCACCGTCGTGCGCACCAATGTCATGGATTCCCAGGATATTCGGATGGTTGAGCGCGGCAATCGTGCGCGCTTCCTGTTCGAAACGCCGCAGTCGATCAGCATCATTAGCAACCGCCTCCGGCAGCACCTTGACCGCGACATCACGCCCCAGCCGTGTGTCGCGTGCGCGGTACACCTCGCCCATGCCTCCCGCTCCTACTGGCGATACGATCTCGTACGGCCCGAGTTTTGTGCCCGAGGTAAGCGCCATCGATGCGCGCAATTATAGCCCGTACGCATTGCAGAGGATGCGACGATTCTGGATGTGTTGTCGGCAACCCGAAGGTTGGCCGGATTTGTATCGATAAGTCTTAGTGCTGTATCTGAAGCGCCCACGAGCAGAGAGTTGGGAGTTGAGGGGCTGTGGAGGGCGCTTCAGATACAGCGACTTGAAGGAAGCCGCCCCGGCGGACTATGGGATTTGTATCTGGATGAACCGGTCTTGAAGGTTTGCGATTTTGCCGTTGCGGTCAGGGTGCTCGGGTTTCACTAGCGGGTCCCAG
>JASHQK010000566.1 GCA_030039195.1 Candidatus Sulfotelmatobacter sp. | reverse complement strand
CGTCGCCGGGATGCGGAATGTTATCCATGCCGAAAAAGTGCGAGGGGTAGATCATCGGGCTGAGGACGTCGCAGTATTTCGCCATTTGAACGATATCCTGACCAGTGTGGGAGAGATCGACCTGGCGCTGCCACGCCATGACGCCGAAGACATCGAGCGACAGAAGAACGCCCGTGGGATGAAGTTCGCCGTAAGCGCGTTTGAGGAAGCCGGCGATGACGTCGGAGCGCTGAGGACCGCGAGGCTGGGATGGTTTCGCGGAGCAGGGCTTCGGTGCGTCAACGGACGCGGTGTTCTTCGCATGGGGCGCGTTCCCGTTCTTCGTGTGCACCCGGGACTTCCGTCCCGGGCTTTCACATCCCGCCCCTTCGGGGCCGGTGTTGGCCGCCTCAAGCTGCGGCGTTTCCGGCTGATCTTTCTGGAAGACGAACTGCGTGTCTTTCTGGTCGCCTTCGGCGGGGAAGCGGACGTAATCGAATTGGACTTCATCGACGCCGAGTTGGGCTACGTATTTGGCCAGCGCGATGTTGTAATCCTGAACCTTCGGGTTGGAAGGGTCGGTCCAGACCAGCTTGCCGTTCTCGCGCCATGCAGTGTGGTTCTTGCGCGACTGGACGGCGAGTTCGGGGTGATTCACGACCAGATGTTCATCGCGGAAAATGGCGATGCGGGCGATGGCGTGCATATTCTGCTGATGAAGGAAGTGCACGAATTTCGGTACGTCATGAATGTAGACCTTATGCTCGCCGAGCAAGGGATGCTCGAAGGGAATGGTCACGCTGCCATCGGAATCTTTGATATCGAAAACGACTGCGTTGCCGCCGACCGAGCGCCATTGGCGAATGACGCGCAGCCCGTGATCGCTGCCGGCCATGAATCCGGTAAGATAAACGGCCCTGACTTCAAAATCCTTAGGAATTGGAACGGTGTGCGCGACGATGGGCGCGGAAAGAATGCCCGGGATGATGATCTGCTGGTTCGCTTTCAGGAAGCTGGTCGATTCCGGAATGTGGTTCACGGCGCGGATCGCGTCCGTCAGCTCGGCGGAGGTCAAATAGGCGGTTCGGCCCAGATATCTATGCGCCACCGCGGGGATAGACTCTCCGCGCTTGGCGGTGTAGATTTCTGTGCCGGGAGCAGCGGTAAGCTTGGGTTCGGGGATGTTCGTCGGTTGAGCCGTTGGAATGGTGGCGCTGGTCGGCTGATAGGTCGGGACGGCCGCTGCAGCTGCTGATGGCCCGACAGTCCGGCTGGTCTGCGCGTGCGCGGCGAAATCTGAAACGGTGTGTGGCCCCAGCCGCCACGCGGCGGCTCCGAAAAGAAGACAAGAAATTCCAGCAACGATGCGAACCGACGAAGTGCGCAAGCGTTCCTCCCGCAACCTACCCGATTGCGATAGTAGACGCATGTTAGATGCCTCGCCAGTTACGTGGGGACCAAGACGGTTGACGGTCTGAGTACCGAGGAGTGAAGACGAAGAGCCGACAACGGGGTCACTTCGGGCGGATTTGCCGCATCCAACTCGGCGGCAGGGGAGGGACAACTTCAAGGGTCGGAATCGCCGATTCGGGAAGTCTTAAGTTCAAGATCGCTGGGTAAGACTGTGTGACTTGGCACTCGCAGCCAGCGACTCAGGACTCATGGCTCGGGACTCGGGAGCAGCGCATGTTCCTTCCCCGATGGTGAAAAGGTTTTCCGCTGAGTTGCGGACCACGCGACCACCGGCTCTCATTGAATCCTGGAGGGGAAACATAAGTGATAGAAAACACGAGATTTCAGATCGAGATGAAGGAAATCCAATGCGTGGCCAGAGGTTTGCTCATTCGATGAAGTGCCAGAGCTTGGATGGGGAAGACAACTCTGGCGAAGTGACAGATTCCAGCAGAATGGGCCGGAAACGGAAGACGGACCCGCAACGATCGGAAATAGACAGAGAAGAGCCGAAGAAAACGGCCCAACGAAAGGAATAGAGTCCGGCAAGTTCCCGGGCAGTGATCCTATGAGAACGAATCTCGCTACCGTGCTCGATCCCAACCGTCGTAGCAATGATGCTGGAGAGTTCGAAACCGCCCTGCGCCGCCGCATCGTAGGGCAGGATCAGGCTGTGGAAAAAGTGGTGGAAATCTACCAGATGTTCCTGGCCGGGCTGAACCCGCCGGGACGTCCGGTGGGAAACCTGCTATTTCTTGGGCCTACGGGATCGGGTAAGACGCGCGTGGTCGAAGCCATGGCGGAAGCGCTGTTTGGAGACGCGCGGGCCTGCATCAAGATCGATTGCGCGGAGTTCCAGCATTCGCACGAGATTGCGAAGCTGATCGGATCGCCTCCGGGATATCTGGGGCATCGCGAGACCCATCCTCTGTTGACGCAAGAGGCGCTGAATCAGTGGTTTACGGAGAAACTCAAGCTCTCGATCCTGCTCTTTGACGAGATCGAAAAGGCCAGCGATTCGCTCTGGCAGCTGCTGTTGGGGATTCTCGACAAGGCAACTCTCACTCTGGGCGATAACCGGCGCGTGGATTTGTCGCAGTGCATCATCATCATGACCTCGAACCTGGGCGCGGGCGAGATGATGAACCTGGTCGATGGCGGATTTGGATTCGCGCCGAAGGTGGTCGAGGTGGATTCGTCGCTCGATGACAAGATTCAGCGAACGGCGGTGGAAGCGGCGCGGCGCAAGTTCACGCCGGAGTTCATGAACCGCATCGACAAGACGGTCGTGTTCAAGACGCTGCGCGATGAGCATCTGGCGCAGATTCTCGATATCGAGCTGGGCATGGTGCAGCAGCGAGTGCTGATGGCTGCAGGCACGAATCAGTTCGTGTTCAATTGCACCGGAGCGGTGAAAGAATATCTGCTGAAGGAAGGCACCGATCCGCGCTATGGAGCGCGGCATTTGAAGCGGGCGATCGAGCGCAATCTGGTGTTTCCGCTGGCGAATCTGGTCGCGACCGGACAAGTGAAGCTGGGAGATTTCGTTCGCGTCGACATGGCTTCGGAGAGCAAGATGATCTTCGTCAAGGAAGCCGAGAACGCGATGACGCCGCTGCTGCTGGAGCGCTATGGAACGGCTGCGGTGAATGCCCCGTCGACGCGGGCCGCGCGCACCGCGGCAAACAGCCGGCGCGATTTCGGAGCTCCGTCGCCGGGCGTGGCGGAAAGCAAGTAACGAGCCCACCCTAACCGCAAAGAACGCGGTTAGGATGGGGCACCCGCTTCGGGGTGGGGCGTCGGGATGACGCCATCGAAGATATGAATTAAGTTTTGCAAGACCCTCGCTAGACCGCATCTCGCGAGTGATCCTCCGGGCGCCGGACAATTCCGGCGCCTTTTTTTCTGCTCGTCCCCAAAGAAAGTCTTCAAGACTCGCGGCTGCGAACGTTCCCTGTGAATGCAGCGGCTCTGGTCGTCGGTCGTCAGCGTGACCGCATAGGTCCTTCGCGGCACGAAACGCTGCTCAGGATGACACTAAGGGGAGCCGACAAATGGAACTGCACGAGAAACGAAAATGCTCTAGAATCTGGCCATAGCTGAAATCATGAATACAAGAAAGATCGGAACGTGGATTCTCTTTGCTGTGCTCGGCGCGGGCGCAGCACTGCCCGGCTACGCCGACAAAGTTCCGGGCCAGAAAGCGCAGCTCAGGACCGCGCGGAAAATGCAGAAACGGCAGGCCAAGGCCAACCGCAAGTATGCCAAGGCTCAACGCAAAGCCGAGCGCAAGATGATCAAGAAAGATCGCAAGAATACCCACCTGCCCGGACAACGGAAATAGACCGCTCAGACTTCCCGCCTGTCCGCAGCGGCTGAAGCTGCGGTTTCTTTTTCAGTGGCACTATTTGGCACGAGTGAGCTCGTGCCCTTCCCGGGCATAAGTCGTTCCCACGTCTCGCAAAATCGGCGAGACATGGGGCACCCGGCGCGGCAGCTCTGAAGTTTAGCGAAGTATTGCCAGACTTTGGGCAGCTGGCGGCCGCTCTTACACGGCAGAAAAGGTGAGGACGGGCTGGGAAGGGCCATGCGAAGCGCCGGCGGGAACACGAACGCTCACCGTCGTCCCGGTCGAGTTCGAGCGGATTTCGAAGTTCCCTCCCAGCTCGCGAACCCGTTCGCGCATGCCGGCGACGCCGACTCCGCTATGGTCGGCGGCGTTGCGCAGGCGAAGAAGGCGATCCTCAGGAATTCCTGCTCCGTTGTCGCTGATTTCGAGGGTGAGGTGATCTGGATCGGGGACCAGGATCACGCTAGCCACCGAAGCCCCGGAGTGGCGATGAACATTGGTCAGGCTCTCTTGCAGTACGCGAAACAGAACCAGTTCGCAGTGAGCCGGCGGCCGCTCCAGTTCCTGCGGGATGTCGCAGGAAACCTGAATTCCGCTACGCCTGGCAAAGCCGTCGACAAACCAGCGGGCCGCGGAGGCGAATCCGGCTTCATCGAGCAGAGGCGGGTGCAGCAGATACGAAGTCGTTCGGATCTCCTGCAAAGCTTCATTGGTGAGTGAATTCAAATCGTTCAGCAATTCTGCCAGCGCCGGCTGGTCTTTGCTCATCTCCTGAAGCATAGCGATATTCATTTTCATGGCCGAAAGCGTCTGGCCGGTGGTGTCGTGCAGGTCGCGGGCGATGCGGCGACGTTCCTGATCCTGAAGAGCCATCAAGCGGACGGACAAACGTCGCAGTTGATCTTCGGCCCGCTCGCGAACGCCCATCTCTGCCTTTAGTCGGGCCAGGGCCTCCAAGAGTTCGGTGGTGCGCTCACCCACCCGCTGCTCCAGTTCGTCATGCGCCTCTTGCAATTCTGCTTCGGCGCGCCGGCGCTCGGCCGCCTCGGTGGTTAGCGCCAGGACCGTGGCATTGAGACGCAACTGCTTGTTTCGATTGGCTACGCCCAAGGCGATGAGTACAGCGGACACCAGGGAAAACCCGACCACTCCATGGATCTCGGATCGGGGAATGGACAGCGAGTGGCGCGGATCGACGAACCAATAGAAGATGCCGACAAATCCGATGACGGCATTCACGATGCCGGGGGCGAGTCCCGCGACCGTGGCACAGAACGCAACCGTCATGTAGACGGTCGCGTAGAAAGCAACATGCCCGAGGACGGGATCCAGGAGCCCGCGGAGCAGAACCGCAAGAAGCGCGGTGGTCACGGCCAGCGTGAACCTTCGCAGCACGAACCGGTCTGGAATGGGAGAAAAGATCACGAGCGATTTCGGAGATGATCGGCCGAACATGCCGGTTGCCTCCTGCAGGAACCTGTTGTCAGCAACGAAGTTGTTGCCCCATTTGCGGCTTGCGCGAGCGCGATTAAAGGCGGAGCGACCGCCGAATGATTATCCCTGGACTGTGGCCAGGCGAAATGAGTTATATCGTTGCACGATATATGTTGAAAGCCTTCGCATGATTACGTCGATGCGGAAACCGAAGCCGGGAGTTGCCAGCCCCACAAACAGGAGTGACGCGACTGTCAATAGTCTACACGAGGCGAGTGTGGGCCGCTCAGTTCAGCGTGAAGTTTACTGTGATCTCGGTTTCCACCTCGATCGGGCTTCCATTCAGAATGTACGGACGATAGCGCCATTGCCTGACCGCTTCGATGGCGGCGGCAACCAGCATGGGATGTCCGGAAAGCACGCGCAAGTTCTCGATGGTGCCCGCAGTGCTGATGGACGCAAACAAAACGACCGAGCCCTGCACGCGGGCGGTCCGGGCCAGTTCAGGATAGACCGGTTCTACGCGGCGGATGAGGCTTCCCGCGAGCATACTGGAGGTGCGGAATGCACGCGTCGGCTTGGGAGGCGCTACGGGCATGACGGGATGGCTCCCACTGAAAATGGAAACTGGAAGACCATCTTTTTCGCCCGCCGGGAAGCCGATTCCATCCCCGAAAACTCCGCCAGGCGCCTGTATCCCCGCTCGTTCGTTGCCCGCAGCAACGGGAGCGCGCCGATAATGCGAGGGCAGCAGCAACTGGTTTGGATCGGCGTACCGCACAGGAATAGCCGGGCCTTCGCGTTGTGGATGTGTTGGAGATCCTGGCTGACGGACATGGCCCAGAGCGACGGGCGTAGAAACTGTGCGGGCGGCGGGAAGCGCGACGTTCCTCAGGATCGGCAAAAGCAGCAGAAAAAAGAGCGCGATCGCCTGCAATCCAAAGGAGCCCAGCGTGGTCCAACTGCGGCGCGAACGGTGGCGCCAGGAAGTTTCCAGCATGCAATCGGCGAACATGAGCTGTGTCATAGCGTCCTCCGCTGCGAGTCCCGCGTAGTGGTTGGTTTGAAATGGAGGCGATCCAAGCGCGGATCGCCCGGATCCTTCGCTGCGCAAGGGCGGCTTGCTCAGGATGACAACCAAACTGTCCCACTACCGGATTCTGCTGCTATGGACACCGCGGACAGTGCCGCAGAATGCGGATGCAGAAAGAAAAAAGGCCGCGCTTAGGCGCGGCCTGCGGGAACTTTTCCGAGCCTTGAGGTGTCTGAGGCTCTACTTCGGCTGACTGGAAGACGGCGGTTTGGTCGCTGTTCCGGTCGAGGACTTGGGAGCAGCCGGTTTCGCCGCACCCGAAGAGGGCGCTGCTGGTGCTGCCACGCCCGATTGCGCGTTATACGCATCCACGACGGGCTTGGTGATATCGATCGACTCGCCCCACCACAGCACCGGACTCTGCGGCCACGGCTTGGAAGTATCGACGATCAAACCGAAACCGTTCTCCTGCGAATATTTCACGATGATGGGAGCCATCTTCTTCAGAATGCGGCTGGCGATTTCCTGCTCCTGATTGCCGTAGTCGTCCTGGGCATCCTGCACAGCGCGATCGAAGGCCTTCTGCTTGGTCTCGATCTGGCCCTTCAGGTTGGCCGCAGCTTCGTCATTCAAAGTAGAGGCCTGCGTGTTCAGTTGTTTCTTCAGGGCTTCGAGTTCGTCGTTCTCACTCTTCAATTCCGTCTGTTTCGGATCAAATTTCTTCTGCAGCGCTTCCAGATCGCGCCGTCCTTCATTGCTGAGGGCAATCGCTTCCTGGATATTGATGGTGCCGACCTTCGCGCCACCCGGGGCGGGTATGGTGGTCGAAGGCGCAGCGCCCGGAGCATCCGGAGGAGTGGCCGCTCGGCTGGTCTGAGCTAACGCGGAAATTGTAAACAACGCCGCAACTGCTGGGAGAAGTCGCAAGAACTTGCTTGTCATTGGATCAGTTGTACTCCTTGGGAACATAGTTCGGGACATGGTCCCGCGAATGAACGTCGTATATCGCTCTCAAATCGCTTTTCAGTTCGCGCTGGGCCGCACTGAATGAGGTCTCCGCTGCGGTAGCGGCCGCCGTCGGACACGGCGCACTAGATTGCCAGCTTTTCACGCCGACCCTGCAGGCGTGTCATCCACGGTCATTTTGCCGTCATGGCGTGGATCGAAGACATTATAGTGACCCCTCTCCAGTCGCGTCAATCAACCTTAGAAGGTGGTGGTGCGGGTTCGAGTTTGATGTTCTTTTCCTCGGTGCCGTCATCCCGAGCGCAGCCGTTTTTCAGGGCGGAGCGAGGGATCTGGCGCGCAGCGGCTGCGTTTTCACTTCGCGCGAGATCCCTCGGCCCGCTGGTGGAAACGCGGTCCTTCGGGATGACGCACCAACGGCGAAGTTTCAGACTAAGCCACTGCTTAGAAGGTGGTGGCCACGGTGAAGCGGAAGGTCTTTCGGGGCTCGCGCAGCAGGAATTGCGGCGCATAGGTCTGCTCGGCCTTCTGGAAGGAGTAGTCGCCGGCCGCGCCCACCGGGAACATGCTGCGCGTCATCTGGATGGGCGGCTTTGCCTGCTCGTCCAGCCGCAACGGGTTGTAGGCCCAATAGATGCGGAAGGGCGCATTCACCACGGGCAGAAACATCTGCAGTTCCAGCCCGGTCGACATGCGCGGCGTCCAGTTGGCTTCGTGCAGAATTTGCAGGTTCTGCGGGGGCGGGGGACTCAGCTTCGCAGCTCCCACCGGACTCGTCGGCGTAGCCAGAACGCAGTTGAAGCCGGCATCGAGAACCGGGCACCCGTAATACGTACTGATGACCTGATCGTACTGCTGGGGCGCAATCTCCAATTGCGAAGGACGCAGAATGGGGTTGATACCAGCATCGAGGAAGGGCGCGATGGCCACCGGTCCGGCGATAGTGATGCGGTACTCGAGATTCGTCCACACACTGAGATCGCCGCCGGGAAATACAATCTGGTCGACCGGGATTGGTACCGTCCAGTTCCCTTGTAGAGGATTGGCGGGATTCTTGGGCACAGGGGTGCCGTCAGGATTCTGCAGCGTAATTACCTGGGTATTGGGAAGGAACGCGATGGGAGAGACGGAACGGACGTCAAAGCCGCGAATATCGTATTCGCCCCCCATATAGAAGCGCTGGAACGGAGGCGCGACCAACCCTCCAAACCCGGAGATAAACGACCCTTGAACATTGAAGCCGACCGTGTTGCGCTTGTTCTGCACGGGATAGAAGCGCTTGTATTGGATGATGGGCCGGATCGACCGCACCGTGCCGCCGAGCCCGGCGAACTCGACGCCGGCGGTCATCTGCTCGCCGCTGTGCGGCGAGATGCCGCTGTCAAGCCGGTTGAAAGAGAAGTTCGGAAAGACCTTGCTGGTGATGATGCCGTTGACCGCGGCGGGGCCGGATATTCCGCGGAAGGCAAGATAGTCGAACAACGTCTTGGAAGCTGTGCTGAGGGGAAGCAGGGTGGAATTGTCGAACGAGTAGGTGATGCCGATACGTTTAAAGGAACGGTGCAGAGCGTAACTGAGTGAGTTGGTGAATCCGATACTGGATTGGGAATAGTTTTGCAGGTTCTGCAGAATGGCGCTCGACAGATTTACCTGCTGTCCGGTCAGAATGGAAAGCTGCCGGGCCTGATTGAAATTGTATTTGTTGGCAAATACCGTGAAGCCGAATTGCAGCGGCCGATCGAACATGTAGGGCTGGGTGTAGCCGAACATGGCGCTGCGGGCCAAGTTGCCCAGGCTGAGCTGGATCTGCAAAGTTTCCCCGCGGCCCAGGAAATTGTTGGTGGCATAGTTCAGGCCCACGAAGGCGCCTTCCAGTCCGCTGACGCCGCCATTCAAGCCAATGCTGTTCTTGCCCTTTTCATGGACGTGCAGCGTCAGATCGACGTATCCATCTTTCTCGTCCAGCTTTTTGTCGGTCACGTTGGGATCGTCGGGCTTCAGCTGATCGAAATATGAGAGCTGATTGAGGCGAAGCAGGCTGAGTTCCCACAAGCGGGAGTTGTAAATTCCGCCTTCTTCCAGGGCGAGTTCGCGGCGAATGACTTTGTCGCGCGTGGTCGTATTACCCACAAACTCGATGCGGCGCACATAGAACTGCTTGCCTTCATCGATATCGATTTCGACATTGGCCACCTTTTTGTCTTCATCGAACGTGGTGTTGGGAATGGGAGTGTAGTTGATGAAACCGTATTCGCCGTAGGCCTTGCGCAGATTGTCCAAGCCTTTGGCAATTTTCGAGCGGGCGAAAACGTCTCCATCTTTGATGGGGAACAGCGTGCGCAATGCCGCGCTATTGGGCAAATGCGTGTTGCCTTTGAAGGTGATCTTACCCAATCGGTAGATGTTGCCTTCCTCGATCGGAAACGTGATATCGACGGCCTTGCCCGGTCCCGATTGCAGCAACCAGATGTGCGGTCCCTTGTGCCCGGTGTCGCGAATCTGGGTCTTGGCATCGCCCACATTGGCTTTGAAGTAGCCGCGGTTCTGATATTCTTCGCGGACGCGTTCCGTGTCCTCATCGAGTTTGGTGGCGTCGTAGGTCCGGGCAAATATGTTTTCCAGGAAGATGGAGTGCGGAATTCCGACCGGCCGCAGGTTCTTCATGGCGCTGCGCAGAATGCGGCTCTTGACGTTCTTATTGCCTTGGAACGTGATCTTGCCGACTTTGACCTTCGGGCCCTCTTTGATTACGAAGGTGATGCCCACCGAAGCCGGCGGAATTTCCCGCACTTCGGTGCGGATGGTGGCGAACTGACGTCCGTGCTCGGAGAGCAGATCCTTGATCGCATTTTCGGCTTTCTTGATGCGCGTGGGATCGTACTGGCTTTCGACCACCAGCCCGACTTTATCTTGCTTGAAGCGATCGAGGACGTCGCTGTTGGATACGGTGCTCAGGCCGACGTAGTCAATGGTGCGAATCGTCGCCTTCTCCTTCACCTGGACGATGAGGCGCCAGCCTTTTGGCGTTTGCTCACGCAAGAACTTGATGTCCTGGAAATATCCCGTGTTCCAGAGTGAGTTGAAATCGCGCTCCAGAGCGGCTGGGTCGTAGATGTCGCCGGGTTTGGTATAAATTCGCGCCAGAATCGTGTCTTTGGGAATGCGCCGGTTCCCGATCACATTGATTTCCGAAATGATGTCGCTCTGCGCCCACACTTCCCCGCCCGACGCGAATAACAACAGTCCTAGAAGCAGCCATCCCGCCCCGCGGCGCCACATTCCCCGCCAAGAACGTAAGATTGAATAAGATGGCAGCGATACGGCGCTTGCAACGCAAGCACGGTTCGACACAACAGGACTCTCCCGATACAAGCGAAAAAGAATCGCTATGACCTCAATCTCTGGGATGTAAGAAAACTGTCATTATACGGTAGAGCAACAGAAAGCGTCCAAGCCGCAACTGTCTGCCACTCGGCCCTTCGGCCGGCCTGCCGGTCTGACCCGATCCGCAAAACCGCAGGTTGCTTCACTCGGATGGCTGGGATAACTCTACCTCAACCAAGACGGAATAAAACGTAGCCGAGTTGCCCATGTCGGCAAGTTTTTCTGAAGTCAGGTTGTTAATGCTTTGAAAGCCAGGCGTCAACTTCGGACAATTGAGCCGGGCCGAGACAACCCCTGGTTGCACCTTTCCATCCACTCGCGCTTTGAGGAAAATCTCGCCACGCGCATTGAACACTCGCACGGAATCGCCATTCCGAATGTCGCGGGCACGGGCATCGTTGCCGGAGATTTCGAGCAATCCAATTTCTTCCATCTGCTGCAGCGAAGGCAAATTCGAGAAGCTGGAATTGAGGAAGTTATCATGTTTGCGCGCGAGCAGTTCCAATGGAAATTGCGTGCTCGCGCCGCCGTGTCGCGACTCCACGGGCGGCCGGAAGTCCGCCACCGGATCCAGCCCCTGCGTTTTTAGCACTTCGCTATAAAGCACCGCCTTGCCCGAAGGCGTGCGAAAATTCCCGCGGGCAAAGGGAAGAAACGGGGTGGAGTGCTTTTCCGCACAGGTAGGGACAGCCGCGCCCGGCTGTCCGGCGGAGCGTAACTCCGCTGACAGATCCCTCACCTCTGAACCCTGATCTCTGAAATTCAATCTGACTGCTTCCTGCTCCAGCCGTTCGCGCGTCAATCCCGCCAGCCACGGATTCTCGACATCCAGTGCGGAATCGATCATCTCGTCGACCGTTTCTTTGAAGCACGGTTCCTCAAATCCCATGCGATCGGCCAGCGCGCGAAACAGGTCGACATTCGATCGGCACTCGCCCAGGGGCGCAAGCGCCTGATTCGAGACCTGCACGTAATAATGCCCGTATGCTTTCTGCAGATCCTTGTGCTCGAAAAATGTCGTTGCCGGCAACACGATGTCGGCGTAGTCCGTCGTGTCGGTGAAGAATTGCTCGTGTACAACCGTGAACAGATCGGGCCGGAGCAAGCCGCGAATGACCTGGTTGTGATTCGGACAAACCGCTGCCGGATTCGAGCCATAGACGAACAGAGCTTTCACCGGGGGATCGGTCAACTTCTCGAGCGCGCGGCCGAGTTCGACCATATTGATCGTGCGCGCCTCGCGCCCAAGCGCCGTGCGCATCAGATCAGGGCGTTTCAGCGCCGCGGTGTTGAACTGCGCTGCGCCGCTGGTGGAAAGTTGCAGACCACCGCCAACTTCCTTCCACGATCCGATGATGCAGGGCAGCATTGCGATCGCCCGCGTTGACATGCCACCGCGTTCCGAGCGCTGCACGCCATAATTCAGCCGAATCACCGAGGGCTTGACGGTCGCATATTCGCGCGCCAGTTTGCGAATGTCATCGGCGGAAATGCCCGTCCACGGCGCCACCCGCTCCGGTGGGTACTCTTTCACTTTTTCGCGCAGCTGCTCGAAGCCGAGTGTTTGTTGGGCCACGTAATCGGCGTCGTGGAGGTTCTCGCCGATGATGACATGCATCATGGCGAGTGCCAGCGCGCTGTCGGTCCCAAGGTTGATGGGCAGATGCCAGTCGGCGCACTCCGCGGTTCGCGTGCGATAGGGATCAATGACAACCAGCTTTGCCCCATTTCGCCGCGCTTCGGTGATGAACGGCCACAAATGCACGTTGTTGCCGTGAATGTTCGCAGCCCACGCGATGATGTATTTCGAATGGCGGAATTGTTCCGGCTCGGTGCCCAGCTTGATGCCGTAGACAGATTCCAGCCCGGCCTCGCCCGCCGACGAACAGATCGTGCGATCGAGTTGCGATGCTCCCAAACGATGAAAAAATCTGCGATCCATGCAACCGGAATTCAGCGCGCCGAGCGTTCCTCCAAACGAATAGGGCAGGATGGCCTCGCTGCCGAACTCGCGTGAAATGTCACGAAAACGAGATGTGATTTCGTCGAGAGCTTCGTCCCAGGAGATTCGTTGCCAAATTTCGGAACATGTGGGGAGAGCCGCCCTCGTAAGCGTGCCCTGAGCGAGCGCAGCGAGTCGAACGGGTCCATGCGGAGCAAAGCTCCGCTGCTGCGCAGGCCCTTTCGGGCCAATTCTTCGCATGGGATAGAGAACACGATCGGGGGAATACACGCGATCCAGATACTTGGCGACTTTCGCGCACAAAAATCCGCGCGTCACCGGGTGCTCGGGATCGCCCTGGATTTTGGTCGCGCGCCCGTCTTCGACGGTGATCAGGACTCCGCACGCATCCGGACAATCATGAGGACACGCGGCATGGATGACGCGCTTCATGGCTCGTTTGATTATACGGCCCGAGCGAAGGACTGCCGTCCACGGTCAGCGTGCCGCTGAAGATCACGTGCTAAAATCGCTTCCCCGATAAAGCAGTCGCCGCCATGACACAACCGCCGCGAGTTCCGGACGTCGAGGCACAACGCACAGCCATGAAGAAGCTCAGCTTCCTGGTTGGCAAGTGGACGGGTGTTGCACGCATGTTGCGGGCGCCCGGCGAAATCGTGGAGATGCTGCACACCGAAAATGTGGAGTACAAGTTGGATGGTCTATTGCTGGCGATTGAGGGGATTGGCCGCAACAAAGCGAATGGCATGCCCGCTGTGCAGGCTTTTGGCATTATTTCGTACAACGATGAAACGGCCACTTACCACATGCGCGCCTTCAATGATGGCCGCTTCCTCGAAACGGATATGATGGTCATTGACACTGCAAAGCAGATCACCTGGGGCTTCGCGTTAGGCGAGATCAAGACCAATTCCGTGCTTCGCATCGATGAGAATGGAGATTGGACAGAACTCCACGAAATCACAATTGGCACGCAACCGCCGCGAAAATTTATGGAAGTCCGGGTTTCGCGCCGAATCTGATCTCGGCGACAAAAAAGTCGGGCGGCCGAAGCCGCCCGAAGATATGACTTGGAGTGAACCCACGTCTCGCTGATTTTGCGAGACCTGGGGAGTTACGACAATTACTGACCCGCGGGCAATACCCGCACTCGCCCGGCAACCACAACGGGCTTGCCGTTGCTCTGGTCCTTGAACACCAGGCCGCGAGAGATCAGGTTCGGCGTTCCCGCTGCGGCCAGACCGGACAATCCATCGATGTTTTCAAACACCGTCAGATTGCCGGTATAGACCGTAAACGGCCCGCCAGCGGAATAGCTCATCAGCGCATCGTTCTGCATCTCGAAATTGCCGAGGTTGCTTCCCGAACCGCCGGTGATGTTCACGCTGTTGGCGACCAGGGCTCCAACTACGCCCTGACGTCGCAACGAAACCATATCGGGAGTGAAGACGCCACCGGAGACCGAGCCGCCGATGAAGATGCGCTGCCCAACGACCAACGCGGTGTTGTTGAATATCTGACCGGTCAGCCAATTGTCGAAGAAGCAAACGTCATATTCGCTGACGCCGCTCAGATTGATGGTCTGAACTGTATCCACCGGGATCACGCCCGATGTGCCCAGTTCTTCGCCCACCCACATCGTCACCGATGTGACCGGACCCGAAGTCGGGTTCACGGCCAGAATTCGTCCGGAGACAAAGGCCTTGTCGGTCGTGATGAGCTCGACGTATTGGGCCAGAATGCTGCCGTCGGCCTGCATGGTTCCAACAACGGAGACAATCGCATTGGCTGTCAGCGTGCCCAGGCTGTTCGAACCGTTGTATTGCGTGCTGGAATTCACGTCGATCTGACGTGGCATGCCGTAGGGACCCTGCATCTGGAACGAATTTCCGGATGTGTTGACCGAAACCACGTTGCCGGTGAAATCGGTGATCTGGCCAACTTCTTGCGAAGCGGATACCGCCCACACATTCATCACCGGGTTGATGGTGCCGTTGATCTGCCCGCCAGTGGTGGCAAGAGAATCTTCGATATCGAAATCAATGCGCAGCCCAGCCAGTCCGTTGTTGCCCACCTGAAGCGGAGCACCGGTTGGGAATGGAACCGTGACCACCGTCTGCGAGAACGATCCGTTCATCGTCTGCACCGAGGGCGGAGTCGTGTTCAAATCCACATAGCTGATTACCGGCTGTGGATTCGTATTCTCAAACGTGAAAGTCACGCTAGTGTAGGTGCCTTGCTGAACGCTGTTGAATCCGAGCAAGGTGCGCAGCCCGATCAGCCGCGCGAAATCGACGGCTTCGGGCGTGGAGAGTACGGTCACGGTGGAATTGCTGTTATTGACCGTGATCTTGTCGATGGTCACGTTGAATCCCACCACCGACGACGATGGTGCGTCTTCTCCGGTGATAAAGACCGGCGAGGAACTGTTCTGCTGCGAATTCTGATTGGAATTGCTGGCGCCGCCGCAGCCGAGCGTAGCCGCCACCGCAAGCAAGAGCGCAAAAAGTAGACCGCGTTTCATACGAAAATCTCCTCCGGAGTCGATTCCTTGGGGGAGCGAATTCTGACTCACGCAAGTCGAAACACCGCGCCTGGAGCGGAGTTGCGGGGAAAAGGTTGGTTTCAGGAGGAATTGCACCAGGACGAAAGTAACCTGGGCAGGGTTACTTAGCACGGCCAGATCGGGCTACCGGCAAGGCTTTTCAAAGGCTTGCAGTTCGAAGACCAGAAAACGAAACCCCCCGTAGAATTTCATCGTAATTCGTCTGCGGATACACTATTTCGCATGTTTGATTTAAGGGGAACTATCCTCATTCTGACTGGCCCGCCGGGCGCTGGGAAAACCACAACAGCCCGAAGCCTCGTTGCCGCGTCTGATCAACCAGCAGTGCATCTGCATTCGGATGACTTCTGGCACTTCATCAAGAAGGGAGCAATTCCTCCCTATCTCCCTGAATCGCGTAAGCAGAACGAGGTGGTTATGGCGGTCCTGGCGAAAGCAGCTGAAGGGTATGCCAAAGGAGGCTATTTCGTCGTCGTGGACGGCATCGTGGGGCCTTGGTTCATTCACCCATTCCAAAGACTGAGACCGGACATTCACTACATCGTTCTTCGCCCCGAGCTTGATGCTGCGATTAATCGTTGCCGTTTACGAGGAGGAGAAACGCTCACCGATCCAAAGCCCATACGTGATCTTTACCAACAGTTTTCGATGCTGGGCGAGTTCGAAGGGCATGTCATCGACACGCCTGGGCAAAGCCCGGATGACACCCTTGCTGCCGTTCATGTGGGGCTGGCGAGTGGCCGTTTTCGGCTCGTCGCGGCTCATGTGAATTCGCATGGACCGAGAGGCACGAGCCACCCTCGTTGAGCTGAACGATTAGCGAACCTGAAGTTGAAAAGGAGGATGAAAGCAGTTAAACGGGCTAACGCTGCCCGGAATTCAATTTCAAGCTGTTACCGAGTAGAGACTATTTCAGCTCCAGAACTTCTTTTTCTTTCGCTTTGCTCATCTCTTCCATCTTTTTGATTTCGTCGTCGGTGAGCCGCTGGATTTCTTCGAGCGATCGTTTCTCTTCGTCCTCGGCGATTTTCTTGTCTTTCAGCGCCTTCTTGATCGCATCATTTCCGTCGCGGCGAATGTTGCGCACCGCCGTCCGATGCTCTTCCAACACTTTGTGCAGATGCTTCACCATATCCTGACGGCGTTCCTGGGTGAGCGCGGGAACAGGCACGCGGATCATCTTTCCGTCATTCATCGGATTCAGGCCGAGATCGCCCGATCGAATCGCCTTCTCAATGGCTCCCAGTTGCGAGGGATCGAAAGGCTGGACGGTAATCAGCTGGGCTTCCGGAGCATGAACCTGCGCCAGTTGGTTCAAGGGCATCTGCGCCCCATACGCATCCACCGTGACGCCATCGAGCATGTGCACCGAGGCGCGCCCAGTGCGCGTGGCTGCCATCGCCTTGCGAAAATCTTCGACTGCTTTTTCCATGCGCGACTTCAGCTGCGCGTATGTATCTTTCAGGCCCGCAATCGCGGCCATGGATGCTTGTGGCATAAAATCGGCTCCGAATTATTTCAGCTTCAAAACGTCGAATTATAAA
>JASHQK010000565.1 GCA_030039195.1 Candidatus Sulfotelmatobacter sp. | reverse complement strand
TCATCGGGACGGCCATGCTGGGAGACCACAGTGATAACTTCAGGATGCCGCAGAAGAATTTCGCGCATCTTTCGCGTAGCGATTTCCCCGTTTTCCAGCGAAAGCGTGGTCGGCATGGAGGCGCGAATCCAAAAGTTGCCTTCTTCCAAGTGAGGGAGGAACTCGCTGCCGAGGCGTGGCGCGATCAGGAAAAAAGTTCCGAGCGAAATAGCCAGTTCGATTCCGACGACAAGAGCCCGATGGGTCAGGGCAAAACGGAGGGCGGGATTGTATAGCCGGTGCAAGGCGCGGACGACGATTGTCTCAACCTCTTTCACATGGACAGGCAGAAGAAACGAAGCGATCACCGGTGTGATGGTGAAGGTCGCAATCAGGGCTCCTGCTAAGGCGTAGCCATAAGTTCGCGCCATCGGACCAAAGATCTGGCCCTCGACGCCCTGCATGGTGAATAGCGGCACGAAACCGGCCACGGTGATCAGCGCAGAGAACAAAACCGCCTTGTCCACTTGAATTGCGCTGACCAGAATGAGCCGCAGGCGATCCGTCCAGCCTTGCACCCGCGTGATATGGTCCGGAGCACGCGTGGGATCAGGTCCCCAGAAACCGTCCGATAAACGCTGCAGCAGCATGTTCCGCTCTTCGGGCGGGCGTTGAAAGTTCTTAAAGATGTTTTCGACCAGGATCACTGCCGAGTCGACAATGATGCCGAAGTCTACCGCGCCTACAGAAAGCAGGTTGGCGCTTTCACCCATGATCACCAGAAGAATGGTGGCGAAAAACAAGGCAAAAGGGATGTTAATTCCTACGATGACTGCGCTGCGAAGATCTCCGAGAAAGATCCATTGGATGAGGAAGACCAGCAGACAGCCGAAGATCAGGTTGTGCAGGACGGTGTGTGTGGTTAAATGAATCAGCGATGAGCGATCGTAGAAAGGAACTACCTTTACGCCCGGTGGCAGACTGCCATCGCGATTCAAGGTGCGGATGGCCGCTTCGACCTTGGGAATCATGTCGGCAGTCTTTTCGGTGCGCCTTTGCACCACGATCGCGCCGACTACATCATCCTGGTTGTCCCGCCCCAGGATACCGAGCCTTGGCCGGTATCCGACCGAAACCTTGCCCACGTCACTGATCAGGACGGGGACGCCGTTCTCCTGGCTTAGAGCGACATTTTCAATGTCCTGAACCTTGTAACCTTGGCGCAAGTCGTAGTTGCCACCATCGTCAATTAAGCCGACGCCGCGAATGTTAATCGACTGTTGGCCTACCGTGATCTCGCGCCCACCTACGTTGATATTCGCGTTACCCAGCGCAGTGAGGATTTGCGGCACAGTAACGCTGTAGGCTTCAAGTTTGTGCGGATCGACCTCGACCTGAAATGTCTTGGTGGGACCTCCCCAGCTGTTAATGGCGGCAATGCCTGGGATGGTCAGCAGACGGCGGGCGACAATCCAATCCTGAACCGTGCGCAGGTTCGTGATACCGAAATGCGGCGGACCGACTACTTGATAACGATAGATTTCGCCGGTCGAACTGTTGGCCTGGATATTGGGTGACACGCCGCCGGGCAAGTTCACGTTCTGTTGCAATGCGATCGCGGCCTGGCTGTATGCGAAGTAATAGTCGATGCCGTACTTGAAGCTGACACGGACGAACGAAAGCCCATAAAACGAAGTGGAGCGTATGACTTCGATCCCCGGCGTGGTGTAAAGCCCAATCTCCATCGGAATCGTGTAATAGCGCTCCATCTCTTCGGCAGAGAGGCCCGGCGCCTGCGCTGTAATTTCGAGAATTACGGGTGTGGGGTTGGGATACGCCTCGATGTTCAGCAGTTTGAAGGCAACGAATCCGGCGCCCGCAAAGAGAAGCAATCCCATCATGACGATGGGTCGCCGGCTCAGGCAAAACGAGATGAGAGACTTGAACATGGATTATCTTTTGAATGCGGTCGTATACACTGATCCAATCTAGTCGCTCGGTGGCGCCTGCAGCATATTGCTGAGAAATACCGCTCCATCACTCACCACGAGTTCTCCTCTCTGCAAGCCGTCGAGAATCTGAACGTGGTCATCGTTCCGCAAGCCGACCTTGATGATTCTCTCTGTAAACGTGCGGCGATCGGTCGTGACCCAGGCACCCATGGTGCCGTCGGGTTCGCGCACAACTCCGTTTGCCGGAATCGCAGTGGCTTCGAGTGGCGCGTCAACGCGAATCACGAAGTTTGCCAGCATTCCCGGCCGTAGATCGTTCTTGGGGTCCGTGATTTCGGAACGAATCGTGACGCGATGAGTATTCGGATCAACCGACTCGTATATTTTTGAAATCTTGCCTTTGAAAACTCGCCCGTCATAAGCCAACGTCTTAACAGCCACGGGTTGACCGAGATGAAAGAATCCGCTCTCGCTTTCTGGCACATTCGCCAGCATCCACTTGAGATGCACATCGGCGACGGAATAAGGCGCCGGCGGATTTCCCGGCTGCACGAAAAATCCCGGCTGCGCATTTTTGTAGGTGATCTTGCCCGTGATTGGGCTGCGCACAACCAGAGCGGGATCAACCTTGCGCGAGGCGATCATCTGGTCGATTTCAGCATCGGTCTTGCCGAAGACGAGAACCGCGTCACGCGCGGCTTTCAGTGCACCGTCGGCAGTCTGTTGATCAGAAATCGCCTGCTCCAACTCCCGCTGCGGGACTCCGACGCTCGTCGTGTAGAGGTCCTTGGCACGTCCCAGTTCTTTGGTCGTCAGTTCATAGGTGGCTGCGGCGCCAATCAGGTTCGACTCAGCCTGGATGAGGTCCGGGCTTTTGATCGTGTAGAGGGGTTGGCCCTTCTGGACTTCCGCTCCGAGTTCCACGAACGTCCTTATGATCGTCCCCTGATAAGCTGGAAAAACTTGGACTGAGAGGTCCTCGTCATAATCAATATTGCCAACGGCTTCCTTCTCCACGGGAAACGCATAGCTCCCGACGGGTTCGATCTTGATCGAGTTCAATTGGCTGGGCGATAGCGACACGGTAGGAACAGACTGAGCGGAGTTGGTCGCTGAAGCGCCTGCAGTAGGCGCATTCGCGCTCGCAGAGTGACTACAGCTGGTTAGGAAAATCGCCGCGGCGATAGCAACTACCGCGACGGTGTCAATTCCAAAAGCTATTTTCTCGACGATGATTGCTGAATCCTTCATGGATACTCTCTTGACGCTCCACGCCCGAAGCCTTCGAGTTCCGCAATCTGCGGGCTGCAACCCGACTCCGGGTGCGCTTTCCATTGCCACGGTTCTTTGATACCCGTGCCCTAAACTCCATGAAACCGGCATAGAGCAAGCCGCAGTACAGGAGCAGGGCAAACAGCCCTATGGCCACCAACACGTACCGATTCCACGCCTCATAGTTCACACCAGTGCTCCCGACCTTCAAAAGTCTCGGAATTCAATCTTTGCCGCTGGGTGGCGACGTTTCCAATTGCGGTATGGGGCGCTTCTTGGTACTCGCTCAGTAGTTCCGCGTTTGTTGAAAGTGTAAGTCCGCGCGTAGAAATGCACGCCGTATCTTTCGATGGGTGCGCCATATCTTTTGGAACTGTCGTGAGCCTATCTTTTGGACAATCGGCAGGAGAACTGTTTCATGGGAAAATAGCACGTTTAGGAAAGCATGGACGAGATTATGGACCTGTTGTCGATCTACGCGCCTGCCAACCGCAACAGAATGCTCGTTTTGGCCAGCCTTCTGATTGCCGGGATCGCGGTGGTCGATTGGTGGGCAACGCACTACATTTCATTGGGCTTCTTGTATCTGTTTCCCATCATCATCTTCGGCGGATTTCTGTCGCGCACGCGGATTGTGGGAGTTGCTCTGCTTTGCGCGATACTGCAGGAGGCGTTTAGTAATCTACCCGAAAGTGAAGCGGTGATTCGCCTGGTGTTCAGTTCGGTTGGCTTTGTCGGAACAGGGCTCTTCATTTCTGAAATGATCCGAAACCGGCGAATCGTTCTCAGGCACTCGGAGGAATTGGAGGATGCAGAACAGCAGTTGCGTTCGCTGATCGAAAGCAGTCCGGCTGCGATCGTGACGATTAACTCGGACGGTAAGGTTCTGCTCGCAAATGAGGCCGCCCAACAGCTGCTCGCCCCCCATGCAGCCCCTCTCCAAGGGCAAGCAATCAAGTTGTACCTTCCGGCTCTTGAAAGCGTGCTCAGGCCCCAATCCTCGCGCTTTTTTCGAACCACCTTGCAGTGCACAGGGCAAAGGACTGACGGCGAGGTTTTCTTGGCTGGAGTGTGGTTCTCCACTTACAAGGCCCTGTCTGGCCAGCGTTTAGCAGCCATCATCGTGGACCTCTCGGAGGACCTCCGCAACCGCGAGGATCTCAGCTTAGACCATCTATTAAAGAACTCCAGAATTCTGATGAGTACGGTGGCTCATGAGATTCGGAACTTGAGCGGTGCGGTCCTTGTGGTTCACAAGAATTTGTCACGAATCAAAGAACTTGAGACAAACGAAGACTTCCGGGCTCTGGGCGGATTGATCCAAAGCCTGGAGCGCATCTCCGCACTGGAGCTGGGGTCAACGCCGGTGCAGAACGGAGAGGTGGTCGAACTCACTTCGGTGCTGGAAGAGTTACGAATTCTGATCGAAAGCACGTATCACGAGTCGGAAATCAGGGTGGAGTGGGCTACCGAAGAACATCTGCCTTTGGTTTGGGCAGACCGGTACGGACTGATTCAGGTTTTTTTGAATTTGGCTAAGAACAGCCAACGGGCGATGATGTGCACCCAAACAAAACTCCTGCGCATCGCTGCACGAGAGGAAAGCGGCAAGGTCATCATTCGATTTGAAGACACGGGCACGGGCGTCGCCTCGCCCCAGACTTTGTTCCGGCCGTTTCAGCGGGGGGCTAAATCGAGCGGCATCGGTCTCTATATTTCCCGCGCGATTATGCGCAGTTTTGGCGGCGATCTCTTTTATGAACCGAGATCGGAAGGATCTTGTTTTGCGGTGGTCTTGCCTATGCACGTCGCTGCGGAGGAAGCGGTAAATGCCTAGGACTGAGGAGCAAACAGTTCGAATCTTATTACTGGACGATCACGCCTTGTTTCGGGAGAGCGTAAGTCGGCTGCTCGGTGCGGAACCCGGTTTCGAGGTTATTGCCCACTGTGGAACGATCGTGGAAGCGCTACAAATCCTTCGCCATAAGTCGGTAGATCTTGTGCTCCTCGACTTTGACCTTGGCGAGCACGACGGACGAGAATTTCTCCAACTAGCAAGAGAGCAGGGATTCACTGGAAAGATTCTCATTGTGACAGCGGGCATAGACTCCGGAGCTGTATCGGAGTTGATTCGGGCTGGTGTTTCCGGAGTCTTTCATAAGCACGATTCGGCTGCATTGTTAGCCCAAGGAATCCGTGACGTGATGGCCGGCAAGATTTGGCTGGATCAGGAGCAGCTACAGACAGTTCTGACGCCCGAAATTGCCCGGTCGAAACCGGCCGAACCTCGGCAACTTACGGATCGCGAGCGGCGAGTGCTTTCGTTTGTGCTCGACGGACTTGCGAACAAGGAAATTGCCGCCCAGATCGGAGTCTCTGAGGGCTCTGTAAAGTCCACTCTTCAACAGCTCTTTTCGAAAACCGGAGTCCGCACCCGCAGTCAATTGGTACGTATCCTTTTGGAGCAGTACCGGGACCAAATCTAATTGCGGCACATCACGGGGCTTTCCAGAGTTTTGACGCGGCTGCGACAATGCTGACGGGGCCGGACACGCTGCAACAAAATATTTACAAAGACCGGAGTTCAGAATTGGTTTTGGAGAACCATGAAGAGCGAGTCTGGCGTGAGTTCCAGGGTTAACCGGCGGTCTTCGGAACCGGGTCGTTTGCTGCCTAAATGATCGGCGCACTGAATCAGAGACTACGTGGAAACTTTTGGCTACAACCCTGGAGTGTGCCGCGGCAGAGCAGGCTGAGCCGCCGGCGCAGCTGGTCGCTGTCGCGCTCGCTTATATCACCTTTGCGCTCTATCACGCGGCGGAGTTCGAGTTGCTCTTCCGCTACACCCGTTCGCGCAAGCGGAGCGTCGACCTGTCGCCATCGCCGTTCGATTTGCTGCGCAAGATCGTACGCCGTGGAGCGCCGTCAGCCAGCGCGGAAGAGATCGGCCTCGCCTGCCCGGTTGTGGTCCACAGCGCACGGCTTAGCGAACCTGAGGGCGTTTCATCTCTCCGAGTTCGCCTGTGATTGGAATGCCTGGACGCGGCAGATCCTGCAACAACACGTGGAGGAAACCTTATGTTTGATCCATCGAGATTGCTCGCCAGCATAGTGCTGCTCACGAGCGCAGTGCTACTGCAGCTTGCGGGCTGCGCTACGCCGCGTCATTTGGACGCGATCACCGTCGATCAGCTTAGCGAACGGTTGCAGACGGAAACAAAGAATGTACCGGGCGCCGTGTACGGCGCCGTCTGGCGCGAAGGTACGACCGTGATTCGCGCTGCGGGCGCCGCCGATCTGCGTTCCGGGCGCAAGATGGAGCCAGAGACGCCGTTTGCCCTGTTTTCCTTGACCAAGCTCTTCACGGCCACAGCGGTCATGCAGCTCGCGGAGCGCGACCGCATCAAGCTCGACGCTCCCGTGAGCCAATACCTGCCGGAGGTACACCTTCGCCGGGACGGGCAGGAGGCAACTGTGCGTGACCTGCTTACTCACATGTCGGGATTGCCCAATCCCCTTCCGCTCAAGTGGGTGCACCTTGCCAGAGAGCCCGGCCCCACATTGGACGAGATGATCCGCCAAAAGGTCGGTGCTGAGCCGCGGTTGAAGTCCGCGCCAGGAATGAAGAGCGCTTACTCGAATCTCGGGTTTCTGCTCCTTGGCAAAATCGTCGAGCGGGCGTCCGGCACGCCATACACGAATTATGTCGAGAGCAACGTGCTCGCGCCGCTCGGATGCCGTGGCGCTGGCTTCGCAGTGACCCCCGACCGGGCAACAGGCTATCAGCGCAAATGGAGCTTCTTCGGCTTGATGTCGCACTTGTTGTTCGACAAACGATTGATCGCCGGCTCCATCGACGGATACAGGGAGATTCGGCCGATAACCGTGGACGGCGCATCCTACGGCGGCTTAAACGGGCCGGCGTCTTGTCTGCTTGATTTGGCGAGCACGATGATGCACGACGGCATGGGCAGGGACGGCCGGGTGCTGTCGGCAGCCTCGGTTCGAGAGATGCTTGAGTCGTCGCGGACGCGGGACGGACGCGCCGTGGACATTGGCCTCGCATGGGTATTCGGCAGCATAGACGGGCAGCGCTTTGCGGGTCACCAAGGTGGCGGGGGCGGCTGGGCAGCCGAGCTGCGCCTCTACCCCGACCGGGGCTACGCGGTCGCCGTTCTCGGCAACCAGACGGAGTTCAACACGGACGGCCTGGCTAGAGTGGTGATCCTAGACCCCCAAGGGAAAACAGGACGCTAATCCGGTCCCCGCGCCGCAGATACGGAAACGAAGCTGGAGAGCACCTGCTTCAACGAGTGCAATATAAGCGATGCGCGGCACACTCGTGTTAGACAGCGATGACAACTCAACCTCGGACGCACCTCGATCAATCCTGCAGTCGGCGTTGGCCGCCTTGGGTGAAGGGCGGATTTCCGAAACGGTGGAGCACTTTGACGAACACTTCAAGTTTACTGACCATGCCCTCACACTTGAATTCACCGAGAAGACGCGCTTAACCGAATACTTTCAGAAATCTCGTGAGCTATTCCCTGATACGACGCTGGAAGTCGTTCGCGCCATGGAGAGCGGAGATCACGCCATCGCCGAATGGAAGCTCAACGCGACGCAAACAATCCCGTACGGCTCGATGAGCTACCGATTTCCAGTTTCCTTGCATGGGGCGACGATCGCGCGCGTCAGAAACGGAAAACTCGTGGAGTGGTCGGACTTCTACGACCAAACCGCAGCTCGGCGGACTAGTTTGGCTGCATTTTTCACGGATTGGATCGAATACTGAACGCACGAGTCCTCAGAAATTCGACCCAGACAACAATCATAAGAGGAGTAAGGAATGAGTGTGAGCAACATCAGCAATATTTCGGAGTGAACCGCTGCGGGTGAACTGCGACGTGTGATGCATGGGAGAGTGGTCGTGCGAGGTGACAGCGGCTACGTTTCAACTCGGCAAATATGGAACGGAGCTGTCCAGCAAAAGTCGGGGCACGATCCATCTGACGGGAAAACATCCTGATGATCCGGGGCGAATTGATGCGAACTATCTTGGCGATCCTCAGGACCTGAAGGATCTGGCAACCGGGTTGAGCATGGCGCGAGCGATTGGAAATTCGGTTCCGCTGCGTCCTTTCACGCGACGCGAAGTGGCGCCCGGTCCCATCAGCGGCGCAGAGCTAGAGAGGTTCTTCCGCGATGGGCTTGGCACATTCTGGCATCAATCGGGCACGGCGAAGATGGGCCATGACGAAATGTCGGTCGTCGATGGCCAGCTGAAGGTCTACGGCGTGGATCGTCTCCGCATCGCCGACGCTTCGATTCTGCCACGCGTCACAACCGGTAACACCATGGCGCCCTGTGTGGTAATAGGCGAGCAAGCAGCACGCTTCCTGCAAAACGAGCGGTACGAAGCCGAAGCTTCGGAGTCCAGAGCTTACGAAGAAACAACGCGGTAGCAAGAAACAACAAGCAAAGCTTCGGTGACGCCGACCCCGTCAGAGAATGCGCCTGCGGAAGTTGAACATCCTATTGCAGCTTTGCGTACTCGGCCTTTGCTTGCTTCAGGATAGGGATGTCGGGGTCGGCATCTCTCCAGCGGCTAAGGAAGTCTTGGTAAGCTCCCAATGCCCGTACCCGTGCTGCATCTGATTCAGGGCGTTGTGACGTTTTCACTTGCAGCGCATTTGCACGCGCCACACCCAGACGTGCCATGGTCCCTGTCCAACAATTCCAGACAATGCCGCTGTGGTCGAGGATCTTCTGAAACTCGGCGGCGGCGTGCGTTCCGTCTCCAGCCGCGAGATACGCCTCGCCGCGAATGTAGGTGGGATAGAGGCACGAGAGATTCGCAACGAAATTAATTTGGGCAAATTCGATTGCTGAGGCAGATTGCAAGGCCGTAAGCGCAAGGGCGGGATTCCTGTGATCGAGTGCCACTTGTGCCCGAATCGCAGGCAGCCACAGGGACTGCATCTGCGTATGCAGCGGAAAGCGCCTATTTAGTTCTTGCCCCAGCGATTCAGCTCGCGCCGGGTCACCCACCATGGCATAGGCAAGAGCGGCTTCAGCCGCAGCCCCGGGACTCGTAGGAGACAGCTTTAGACCCTCGGTGGCCGCATTCTTGGCATCGGCCAGGTTACCGAAAGCCGCTTCGCGTTGAGCGCCGATCTCCTCCCAAATTGCCGCCGTTTCGTTGCTGTCCGCGTGTATCGCCGAATCTATGGATCGCTTGGTCAGTTCCCGCGCCCTGCCCAGATGACCAGCGTATGCCTCGGTGTCGGCTGCCAGTGAAAGCCCGAGGTTCTCTTCTGGCTTTCCCACGAACCACTGTTGCTGTTCTGCCATGGCTGGGGAATCAGCCTTAAGGAAAGCGAGAGCATAGAGGGCATCGTGGAGCACGACATCCTCCACCTTCCGCGTTTCCGCCTGCTGAACAATTTCCCCCACTTCGTCGAAACGCTGCATGGCGAGTAAGTCATTCACGAGATTGCTGTAATTGGCGACATTGTCCGG
>JASHQK010000564.1 GCA_030039195.1 Candidatus Sulfotelmatobacter sp. | reverse complement strand
CGCTCCGGGATGGGTGTGACCACACCACACGGCAACGTAACTGCGTCCTATGGTTCGTTCGGATCGTCGAACCTTGGGTTCGATCTTGCCTACGGTGGCCAGAAATGGGGCAACTTCATTTCCGCCAACGCCCAGAACAGCGGCCGATTCCTCGATGGCCCGGAATTCGACGTCATGCATGACAAAGGCAACGAAGAAAACTTCTTCGACCGCGTCGATTTCCAGGCTTCCAGCTCCGACTCGATTCACGTCAACTTGGAATACACGCGCTCCTGGTTTCAGACGCCGAATTCGTACGATTCGGAAACCGCCGCACCCTGGAGCGGGCTCTACGGCCTGCTTCCGTCGGTGGAAGACTACGGCGGCATCGCTCCCAACGGCGAAGTCGTTGGTCCTGCCGATCAGCGCTCCAAAATTCAGACCTTCGACATTGCTCCTTCCTGGACGCGGCTGCTGAGCACGCATTCCGTGTTCACGCTGGGCACCTGGGTGCGTCGCGACGCTTATGGCTACTATCCCAGCTCAGATCCCTTCGCCGATCTGGGCGCCCCCAGCCTGCAGCGCCAGACCGTCGCCCAGAATCGCAGTCTCACCAATGCGGGCGCGCGCGCTTCGCTTTCCTATGTGAGGGGCGTTCAGAACATCAAGGGCGGCATCAATTACATGCAGACCTTCCTCGACGAAGATGACACGGTCGGCATCATCGATCCGATCTTCAACGCGCCTTGTCTGACTCTGCCCACAGCGGCCGCTCCGAACGTTCCAGTTCCAGGATTGACCGATCCTTCGCAATGTGCCGCAGCGGGTTACGCGCCCAACGTGGCCAATTCCATCAGCCCGTTCTACAACCCGAATGCTCCCAACACTCCGTTTTACCCTGCGTTCAATCCGGCGCTATTGCCGTACGACTTGACGCGCGGCGGCGTTGATTACAACGTTCAGGCGAATGCGCCTTACCTCACCCACACCGACATCAAAGAACTCGCGATGTACCTTGAGGACACTGTCGCCTGGAAAGGATGGAACCTCAACCTTGGAGTCCGGGGCGACGTCTACAACGGCCTTACCACGGCGCAGGAAGCTGAACCGCGCCTCGGCGCTGCCTACAACATCAAAAAGTCGAACACCGTACTTCGTTTCTCCTACGCACGGACCATGGAAACACCGTTCAACGAGAACCTGATTCTCTCGAGTCTGGGATGCACCAACGATGTTCTCAATCCCCTTCTGATATGTTCCTCGCCCACGTCGAACCGATTGAGTCCCGGAGTGCGCAATGAATATCACGCGGGCATCGAGCAGGCGTTGGGAAGATACGTCGTGTTCTCCGGCGAATACATCTGGAAGTACACTCAGCGCGGCTTCGATTTCAGCGTGCTGGGAAATACTCCGATCACCTTTCCCATTGAATGGTACAAGTCGAAGATTCCCGGATTCGCCGGCCGTGTCAGCGTGCCGAACTATCACGGTTTCTCGGCCCTCATGGTTTTCTCCAGCGTGGCCGCGCGCTTCTTCCAGCCGCAGATTGGAGGAGCCGGGGCTACTGTGGCGACTGCCGCGGGACTTCCCTTCCGCATCGATCACGACGAAAAATTCAATCAGACGACGCATCTGCAATATCAGGTGGGAAAGCGCGGACCGTGGCTCGGTTTCAACTGGCGCTACGACAGCGGCCTGGTTGCGGGAGCCACCCCCTGCTTTGGACTCAACACGCCTTACAACGACTGCCCGGGATCTTTCCTCAGTCCGACGGGCGTGCCCACGGTGTCGATGATTGCGGCCAACTACGGAGGAGTGCCGCTCAGCGCCGATCAGGAATTTGAATCCGGACTATACTGCGGATCGCAACGGGCCACGCCCACTTCGCTGCTGCCGTTTACGTGTCCTGCTTCGCAGTTTGGATCGACGCTGATCAAAGTGCCGGCGCCCGGGGCGGAAAATGACGACCACAACCCACCGAGAGTTATGGGGCGTCATCTGTTCGATCTGGCTATCGGCGATGACCACCTCGCACACTTCAGCAATGACCGATACACCCTCACCGCTCAGCTCACAGCCATCAACCTGGCGGACAAGTACGCGCCCTACAATTGGCTTTCCACCTTCAGCGGAACGCACTACGTAACACCGCGGGCCCTGACGGCAGAAGTTGGGTTGCGCTTCTAAGAGACCCGGCGCCAAGCCGGAAGCGGCTGCCCCACCCATCGCGATTTTCGATGGGTGGGGAAACCCCGCCGACTCGTGTTACGAAATCCGGACAAATTCACAGATGGATGCGTTGATCGCTCAATCAGCTATATAGAGGCGAGAGGGCGTTTGCTACACGTCGAGAGTTAACGCGAAAGGAGTCTCCCGTGAAACGTTTGATGCTGAAGCTCTGCTTGCTGTTGTTGCTTATCGCCTCCTCCGGGTATACGGCTGTGAATGCGGCCGGACGTTGCCCGCCGGGGGAGTTTCCCTGCGGAAAAAATCTGAGCCAATGCTGTGTCCTCTAGTTTCGACAGGCATCCTTGCGGAGCGTAGGGCAGGGATGCCTTTCTTCTGAGGTGAGAAGGGCCTTCTTGTCGGTGCAGGAATTCCCGAGGCTTTGCGGATGAAAAGTTTTGGCTTCTTTTCCCCAGCCCTAAAGGGCGATATGTTCCGGGATCCGAACGCGGCCCTGAAGGCCGCTCTTGCTGGGTGATCTCCAATGCCGCTTCAGGTTGAGGAATGATCAGTCTGACTATCTAGGCGTTGGCGCCAGCGGCGTTTTGGGTGAAAGCTTTGGCGAAGCCGTCGAGGATGAGCGAATCGTAGCGTCCGGTAGCGCGGCGGATGACTTCCTGGCTGGCCTGCGAGGGAGACATCTTCGTGCCGCGCTCGCCGCTGATCAAAGCCTCATATTCATCGGCCAGGCTGAGAATCTGGACCTCGAGCGGAGCCTCATCGATCTTTCCGCCCTTTTGCCGCAGCTGGCGTTCGCTGAGAAAAATCGGAATCGCGCGATGAATCGCGTTGGCGGAAACGCCGCCTTTCGCAGCGGCGATGCCGCGCTTTTTCTGTGTCAGTTCATCTTCCGAAACTTGCGCCGCCTTGCACAGGACTTCATTGGTGATGCCGAGTTCCTTCAAGTTGAAGAGCAGGGCCGCGGTGCGGATGTCATCGACGCTCTTAGAATCGAGTCCTGCAGTCTCAGCGATTTTCGTAGCACACAGCGAGATGCGATAGGCGTGGGTTGCGCTGTATTTCTGGCTGGCAAGAAACGTCTGCAGGATGGCCAGCATGCCTTCGTAGCCCTCTTCCATTTCGCGCAACGATTTCTGATTGTGTTCGTAAAGCGTGCCGGTGGCGTATCCGGCGACCATCAGAACACCGCCCCAGACGGCGAGGTCGAAGTAACGCGGATCGAAGGGGAGATCGACGTGCCGGTTGAACATGGCCGGATTGACATGGATGAGCAGCACGACCAGGACAATGCTGGCCAGAGCGGTGAGCGTGGCATGCCGGCGTCCGAAATGATAGGCGGAAAAAAGAGTAGGCAGGAAGTAGAAAACCAGCGCCATCCTCTCGGATGCGACCAGAAAATTCAGGATGGCCGCGATGACGACCAGGAACAGCAACAACCAGAGCTCCGGATTGATCTTGCGCACAATTGCCCCCGGCTGATGAAAAAGCCAATTGAAAACGGGTTTCCAATCAATTGGTCCCGTTGTATACATTTTGGAACTTGCGGCGATCACACCAAAATTACTGAGGTAATAACTGGAAAAAATTACTTGGCGCGGGGATGGGTTTGATCGTAGACCGCGAGCACGTGTTTCATGGAAAGCTGCGTGTAACGCTGCGTGGTGGCGAGCCGTTCGTGGCCGAGAAGTTCCTGAATGGCGCGCAAGTCGGCGCCCTCCTCGAGCATGTGGGTGCCGAAAGCGTGGCGGAGCGTGTGGGGATGGACATCGGGCGAGAGACCTTTGGCGACGGCGATGGTCTTGATGATGCGTCCGACGCTGCGGGTGGTGAGGCGACCGCCGCGCTGGTTGATAAGCAGAGCAGAAGAAGTTTTCCGCGACTCGGCGAGAATTTTCTGGCGCTCGGGAAGATAGCGGGCCAGAGCGTTTTTCGCGGACTCGCCGAAGGGAACGTAGCGCTCCTTCTTTCCTTTGCCGCGAATCAGAATCGCTTCCGCGCTCAACCGAATGTCGTCCAGATTGATCCCAGTCAATTCTGAGTTGCGGATGCCGCAGCCGTAGAGCAACTCGAGCATCAGGCGGTCGCGCTCGGGAAAGGACGCGGTCTCGGGCATTTGGCCATCGAGCACGGAATTCATTTCTTCGATGGTGGGAACGCGCGGCAATTTCTTGGGCAGCCTGGGCGTGGCGACCAGCTTCGCCGGATTCTGTTCGACCACGCCTACCTGCGCCAGCCAGCGATAGAGCGATCTCACGGCCGCGAGCGAACGCGCGACCGAAGTTTTGCTCAAGCCTTTCTCGTATAAACAGGACAGAAATCCGCGGATGACGAGATGATCGATTTCGCTCCAGTCGCGGGCTTTGACGTACGCGGAAAACTCCTCGAGATCGCCCGAATACGCCTTGATGGTGTGCGGGGAAGCGTTGCGCTCGCGCAGATGAGATAGAAAGTCTGCGACGGCGCGGCCGACGATCGTGTCTCGACTGTGCGTGGATTTTTTCCGCGCGACTGCGATTGCGATCTGGGTCATCTCGCTTTGGCCCTCGGATGATGTTTCTGATAAACGCTGCGCAGGCGATCCAACGCAAGGTGCGTATACACCTGCGTGGTGGAAATGTCGGCATGGCCTAGGATGGTCTGCACGGTGCGCAAGTCGGCACCATTTTCGACCATGTGCGTGGCGCAGGAATGGCGCAGCATGTGCGGCGAGGCATGGCGTCCGGACGCAGCCGACGCCGCCCCGACCATCTGCCAGACTCGCTGCCGGGTTAACTTGCGGCCTCCGCGCGCAAGAAAAAGCAAGGCGGAACTGCTGGAGCCAGAATTCGATTTCGACCGGGCAAGTAGCGGCCGCGCGGTTTCGAGATATTCCCGCACGGCATCCTGCGCTGATCGTCCCAGAGGCACGATGCGCTCCTTGTCTCCTTTGCCGCGAACCAGTATGTATCCGGCTTCGACCTTCAAATCTTCCATCTTCGCGCCGATGATCTCGGAAACCCGCAGCGCGCCGGCGTAGAAAACCTCCAGCATGGCGCGATCGCGGAGGGCAAGAGCGTTCGCGTACTTCGATCGTTCTTCCCCACTTGCGGACGAAATGCGAGCGGCCAGCGTGGTCTCGATTTCATCCCGCGCCAAAGATTTTGGCAGGACCTTCCACTGCCGGGGCGATTCGATATTGAGCGTGGGATCGTGCTCGATTTTTCGATCGAGCAGCAAATAGCGGTAGAGATGGCGCAAGGCGGAAAGTTTGCGGCCGACGCTGCGACCGTCGACTTGATTGGAGAAAAGCTGCTGCAGGAAGGCGCGAACTTCGTCACGCCGCGCGGCGAGAAGAGTTCGTTTCCTGCTTTCCAGAAAATCGGAAAACTGGCTGACATCGGCCGCGTAGGCATTGATCGATAAGGGCGCGAGGCCTTTTTCGATCCGCAGATAATCGACAAAGCTCGATAAAACACGAAGGTTGCCGTCGTTGGGCATAACTACAGGAATTTTAGTATGCGCGTTATCGGACGCAGAGAACAGTAATGAGGAGGATGCGTCCCGCTGACGTGACACGAGCCTAGCAAGGAAGCGATTTAAGCGCGCAATGACGCGTCGCAACACCCGCGACGCTTCCCGCGGATCGCCCCAGAACCTTCGCTGCGCAACATCGGCTTGCTCAGGATGACAACTTGCTCGCACTCTTCAGCAATTCCGCCGCATACAGCGCGCCTTCGGGCGTCTCCTCGTGCTTGAAGTAAGCGTAGACATTGCGCCCGGCGGCGACGTGCTGCTCGATCCGATCGAGCATGGCGCGACGTTCCTCGAGCGTGTAGGTGGGCTTGCGGAAGCGATAGTAGGCGAAGTCGGCGGTGACGACGTCGGGCGTGGTGCGGGTTTCCGTTTCGGCCACGCACACGGCGACGCCTTTGGAGCGAAGAACATCCCAGGTGGCGTCGACAAACCAGGATTCGTGACGGAACTCAAAGGCGGCCGGCACGGTGCGCCGCAGCGTGGCCAGGAAATCGCGCAGTAGTTCGAGGTCGAACTTCAGGTTCGGGGGAAGCTGGAACAACACCGCACTCAGCTTTCCGGCCGCGGCCACGGGTTCGATGGTGGCGAGAAAGCGCGGAACAAAATCAGCCGTGGCCTTCAGCCGCTTGATATGCGTGATGACCTGGTGCGCTTTGATAGCGAAGCGGAAGTTTGCGGGCGTCTCCTTCAACCAGTTCTGGATGGTCGTCTCTTTCACCAGTTGACGGAAAGTGAAGTTGACCTCGACGGTATTCAGTTGAGTCGAGTAATAGCTGAGAAATTTCTTTTGCGCCAGCTTGTCGGGATAAAAAGCCGGCTTCCAGTTCGGATACGCCCATCCCGAGGTTCCGGCAAAAAGTTGGGGCATGGATTTGCTCGTATAAGCGTTTTAGCCAAAGGCGGCGCGAAACCAATGCATCGCAGAAGAGCAACCCTCACCGGCTGAAGCCGAGCTTGATCCGCAACGGCTTGCGGAACGAGTAGAACTCTTGCCCTTCCCGGTTTCGCTGATGAACTCTCGCTAAGTGCCTCAATCGGCCGCCGGGGTGGTCATTATACCCTTCGCGGTTTCCGGGCGGTGGTCGTGGTTTTCTTGTGGGCGCCTTTTGCTGGTTCGCGCTCGTCACTCTGCGCGGCGATCTCGATGGGCTCATGCTCATCCTTCGCGGCCGGTTGTGCGCTCAATTGCGGAAGACGCTGCTTTAGTTCGAGCACGGGAGCAAACAGGTCTCCCATCTTCTGAAAACGGGCAACCGTTTGATCGGATTTGAAGACCAGCAGGTTCGCATCTTTTTTCTTCCAGGCGCGCTCGGCTTCCTCCCAGGACACCGGAGTCGAGACGGTGGGATATTCACGCGCCCGCAGGGAATACACAGCGATGGTCGTCTTATGTTCGTCGTTCTGGCTCCAGTCAACGAAAACCTTGCCGGTGCGCACGCTCTTTTTCATGTCGGAGACGACCTCGTCGGGATGGTCGTGTTCCAGCAAACGGGCGAGCGCGTTCGCAAACGCCTTGGTCTGTTCGAAACTTGTCGGCGTGTTCAGCGGCACGTAGACTTGCAATCCTTTGGAGCCCGAAGTCTTGGGAAAACTCTGCAAATCGAAATGCTCGAAAATTTCGCGCAGCCAGAACGCAACCTGGCAGCACTGGACGATGTTGGCCGGCGGCCCGGGATCGAGGTCGAAGACCAGTTCGGTGGGGGACTGAATGTCTTTTGCCAGCGCCAGCGAAGGATGCAATTCGAGCGCGGCCAGATTCGCCAGCCAGACCAGCGTGGGAAGGTCGTCGCAGAGAATGTAGTTAACGTTACGGCGATTGCGCCCGCTCCAGATAGGAGCGGTCTTTACCCAATCCGGACGGTGCATGGGAGCGTTCTTCTCGAAAAACGGTTCGCCGTCGACCCCGTCGGGATAGCGCTTGCGGGTCAGGGCCCTTCCCTTCAGGTGCGGCAGAATTGCGGGCGCGATGCGCACATAGTAATCGATCACGTCCTTCTTGGTGAATCCCGCGGCAGGATAGAGAACTTTCTCGAGATTCGAGAGCTTGAGATCCCTGCCCTGCACTTCGATCATGGAATCCATGCGCACCCCGCTGTTGACATTTTGCTATAAAAGCGCGTCCGTGTGTCCCGGCGTTGACAACGCTCTCCCCTCCGCGTAGTTTCAGACTTCTACCCTGCTGGTCCGTCCAATGAATTTCGTGCCATGTCTGCGGCATGGCGGAAATCGATGAAGAGAGGTCGCATGCGAAATCATTCTCGCTACGTCTTACGCAACCGCGTCTTACGCGAGCTGGCTGCTATCGTTCTGATTCTGTCGGCCATAACTGCAGCTCAGGATGTCGCTTCGTTCGAAAAGCGCATTACAGTGAAAAAACTGCCCAACGGCCTGACTTTGCTGATCTGCGAGCGGCCGGAGGCTCCGGTATTCTCATTTTTCACGCTGGTGGACGCGGGATCGGTGCAGGATCCGATGGGCAAGACGGGCCTCGCCCACATGTTCGAGCACATGGCGTTCAAGGGCACCGATAAGATCGGGACAACGAACTACGCCGCCGAAAAACCGGCGCTGGCCAAGGTGGAGACGGCTTACGCAGCCTACATCGCAGAGCGCGACAAGACGGTGGGCCGCGACGAAGCCAAGCTGAAGCAGTTGGAGCAGGGCTGGAAAGACGCGATTGCTGAGGCCGATAAATACGTCGTGGGCAACGAATTCGGCAGGATCATCGAGGAAAACGGCGGGGAGGGCCTGAACGCCTTCACCAGCTACGACGAAACCGGTTATCACTATTCCCTGCCGGAAAATCGGCTGGAGCTGTGGGCCTATCTTGAGTCGGAGCGATTTCTGCATCCCGTGATGCGGGAGTTTTACAAAGAGCGCAACGTGGTGATTGAAGAGCGGCGTCTGCGCACCGACAGCAATCCCATCGGGCGTTTGCTGGAACAATTCACGGCGGCGGCGTTTGAGGCGCATCCTTACCATCGCCCGACTGTGGGATGGATGACCGATCTGAATTCCTTCTCCGCTACCGATGCCCAGAAGTTTTTCGACGAGTATTACGTGCCGTCGAACATGGTGGTCGCGGTGGCGGGCGACGTTCATGCTGCGAAGGCGCTGCCCATCATGGAGAAATATTTTGGCCGCCTGCTTACGCGTCCGCAGCCGGATGAGACCACGACGGTCGAGCCACCGCAAGACTCCGAGCGCAGAGTTGTTCTGAAGGAGCACACGCAGCCGCTCTATCTCGAGGGATATCATCGTCCCGACTATCGCAGCAAAGACGATGCCGTTTTCGACGCCATTACCGACCTGATGTCGGAGGGCCGGACGTCGCGGCTCTATCGAGCGCTGGTGCGGGACAAGAAAATTGCGTCGTTTTCTGCGGGATTCAGCGGACTACCGGGGATTAAGTATCCGCACCTGTTCGCCTTCTACGCGTTCCCGCTGCCGGGGCACACGCCGGAGGAAGTGGCCGACGCGATACATGTCGAAATCGACCGCCTGAAAAAGGAGGACATCTCGGACGAAGAACTCAAGATGATCAAGACGCGCAGCAAGGCCAATCTGATTCGCGGGCTCGCCGACAACGAGGGATTGGCTACGGAGTTGGCCACGTATGAGACGCGTTACGGCGACTGGCGCGAATTGTTCCGCTCGGTGGATCGCATCGATCAGGTGACGAAAGCAGATATCCGGCGAGTGGCGAACGAAACTTTTGTCGATACGAACCGCACGGTGGGAATTATCGAAACCGAAACAGGCCCGCCTCCTGGCGGAGCGCAACATGCCTCCAACGCGTCTGCAGCTCAGGAAGGTGGACGATGAACCGATCTCTCAGACTTTTCCATGTAGGAGCCGCCCCCGGCTGTTCGGCGGAGCGAAGCTCCGCGGCGTGTCGGGCGCGCAATGTCCGAAAGCTCCTGAGACCGATCCTCGTTTGCCTGGCTCTTGCAGCCGCCACCCTGGCATCGACGGCTCAGACTAAAACAGAGGACACGAAGAGCTGGACACAGATTCCCATTCCTCCGCTGCGCGCGTTCAAGCCGGAGCAGCCCAAGCGCATCGCACTCGCAAACGGCATGGTGATCTTCCTGCAGGAAGATCACGAACTGCCGCTGATCAGTGGAACGGCGCGCATCCGCGGCGGCTCGATCGATGAGCCGGCCAACAAGATTGGACTGATCGATATTTACGGCGAGGTGTGGCGCACGGGCGGAACGAAATCCCAAACCGGTGATCAGCTGGATGATTTTCTGGAAGTCCGAGCGGCGAAAGTGGAAACCGGCGGCGACTCCGATTCGACCTCGATCAGCTTCTCCTGCCTGAAGGGCGACCTCGACGACGTTTTCAAGGTGTTTGCCGACGTCATGCAGAATCCGGAATTTCGTGCCGACAAAATCGATATCGCGCAAAAAGAAGAGGATGACGGCATCTCGCGGCGCAACGATCAGGTCGGCGACATCGCGCACCGTGAAGCCACGAAGCTGGCCTACGGCGCCGAGAATCCTTACGCTCGCGTTCCCGAATACGCGACCGTAGCCGCGATCACGCGCCAGGATTTGGTCGACTGGCACGAGAAATATGTTCATCCCAACAACATCATTCTCGGAATCAGCGGAGACTTCGATTCCAAGGCGATGGAATCGCGATTGCGCGCAGCGTTCGAATCGTGGCCCAAAGGCCCGACGATTCCGAAAGAAGAAGTCCAGTTTTCTCCGGCCAAGCCCGGCTATTATCTGATTCCCAAAGAAGACGTGAACCAGAGCAACATCCGCATGGTGGCGCTGGGGACCACGCGCGACAATCCGGATTACTACGCCATCAGCGTGTTCAACGAGGCGTTTGGCGGCGGATTCTCTTCGCGCCTGTTCAATGACATCCGCACCAAGAGCGGGCTCGCCTATGCGGTCGGCGGAGGCATCGGTACCAACTACGGGCATCCCGGCATTCTGCAGATTGCCATCGGCACAAAGAGCCAGAGCACGATCGAAGCGATCCGCGCGGCGGGAGAAGATATCGACCAGCTCAGCGCGCAGCCGATCAGCGAAGAGGAAATCCAGCGCGCCAAAGATTCAATTCTGAACGCATTTGTGTTCCGGCTGGATTCGCCTGACAAAATTTTGGGCGAGCGCATGACGTACGAGTTCTACGGATATCCGCCGGACTGGCTCGACAAGTATCAGGCAGAAATCAAGAAAGTCACTGTGGCCGACGTGAATCGCGTCTCGGCGAAATACCTGCACAAAGATCAGCTGGCGGTGCTGGTGGTCGGCAACACCAAACAATTCGACAAGCCGCTCGACTCGCTGGGCGCGGTAAAGCAGATCGACATTACGATTCCGGAAGCGCCGGCGGCGAAAGAAGAAGCCAAACCGGCGGCATCGAATCCGGAAGGCAAGGCGCTGGTCGAAAAAGTCGCGGCCGCCATGGGAGGCCTTGAGAAGCTGCAATCGATCAAGACCGTGCGCGTCAATCTCGCGGAAGACGAGGAAGGGGGACCGGCGGCGGAGATCGATGCCATCTTCGCATTTCCTGACAGCATGCACCTGGAGATGCAGATCCCGCAGGGCACGCTAACCATTGTGGCTACACCCGAGGCTGCATTCCTGTCGGTGCCGGGCATGGGCACGCGCAGCATGCCGCCCGACCAGAAAACTGAAATGCTGGCGCAGCTGCATCACGATCTGATTTATATTGCACAGCACGCCAACGATGCCGCATTCACGTTCGCAGCGGCGGGAACGGAAAAAATCGGCGACACCGACGCCGCCATCCTTGATATCGGCGGGGCCGTGCCTTGGCTGCGCTGGTACATCGATCCGAAAACCGGCTACGTTCTGCGCGAGAAATATAGAGGCATGGGACGATCAGGGCCTTTCGACGGCGAAACGAATCTTTCGGACTGGCGCAGCACCGACGGGATCACCCTGCCCTACACTCACCAGAACAAACAGAACGGGGAGCAGACGAGCACGGCGGAATTGAAGAAGATCGAACTGAATCCGACGGTCGACCCGAAAATTTTCGCAAAGCCCGCCGAGGACGCAAAGCCGGCTCAATAATCTGAGCCGACGTAGCCCCGGTCTGACTTGCTCCGTAGAAATCCTTCCCTTCGACAGGCTCAGGGCAGGCTTTCTCGCCAAACGGGCGGGAAGTGGGGCACCCCTCGGGATGACACCTGAAACCTTCGTGTCCTTACCGGTTGAATGAACCTAATCCATCACCTCTTCTCCCTTTTTTACATTCCCGTAACACGGCTTCGGTATGGTGGTGCGCCATCGGGAAGCCGACTCCGGTTTTCCCCCGAAAAGTCAAAAAAACGAACGACAGGAGTGCGTCCAACATGGCAACCGCTGCGGCACCGGCAATTCAGGAAAAACTCAGCCGACGTCCGGGAATGATCGGGATCGTGGGATTTGGGATCGTCTTCATCGTGGGCGTGATCTACGCCGCCTCGCATCTGCTTTCAGACTTGTCAGACGTTCATCCGACCTCGTTCACACCCTACATTCTGCTCGGAGTCGCGCTGCTGGTGGCGCTCGGCTTTGAGTTCGTCAACGGATTCCACGATACGGCGAACGCGGTGGCGACCGTGATTTACACGCATTCCATGGAACCGCACGCCGCCGTGGTCTGGTCGGGATTCTGGAATTTTCTGGGCGTGATGACGTCGAGTGGCCTGGTGGCCTTCGGCATTATCTCTCTGCTGCCGGTCGAACTGATTTTGCAGGTTGGCAGCAAGGCCGGATTCGCCATGGTGTTTGCGTTGCTCGTGGCTGCGATCATATGGAATCTCGGCACCTGGTATTTCGGCTTGCCGGCCTCGAGTTCACACACGCTGATCGGATCGGTGATCGGCGTGGGCATCGCCAATCAGCTGATGTCGGCGAAAACCGGCACCAGCGGCGTGGATTGGGCGCAGGCCACCAACGTGGGAAAATCGCTGTTGCTCTCTCCGATCGTCGGATTCCTTTGCGCCCTGCTTTTGCTCTGGCTGATGAAGGTGGTCATCAGGAATCGCAAACTGTATGAAGCTCCCCAGGGCGCCGAAGCGCCGCCGTTCTGGATTCGCTTGCTGCTAATGCTGACCTGCACCGGAGTCAGCTTCGCCCACGGCTCGAATGACGGCCAAAAGGGCATGGGACTGATCATGCTCATCCTGGTAGGCACGGTGCCCACGGCTTACGCCCTGAATCACGCCGTCACCCGCAAAGATTCCGACGATTTCATCGCTGTCTCGCAGCAAGCCGCGAACACTCTGGACAAATATGTGAGCCCGAACGCGGTGGTGGGCGACGATCGCGACGACGTTACCAATTACATCCGCACAAAAGAATTCACACCGAACACCATGCTCGCCCTGCGTCAGTTGATCAACGACATTGGCAACGAGACCGCGGTGTTCGGCGAGCTGGGCAAAATTCCACACGACCGGGTCCGTAACTTTCGCAACGACATGTACCTGGTCAGCGAGGCGCTGCGCCTGATGAAGAAGACCAATCAGCCGGCACTTAGCGCGGCCGATTGGCAAGTGCTCGGAAATTACAAAAACCACATCGATCACTCCACCCGCTTTATTCCCACCTGGGTGAAGGTCGCAGTCGCGTTGGCGCTTGGGCTCGGCACGATGGTTGGCTGGAAGAGGATCGTCGTCACGGTCGGGGAAAAGATCGGCAAAGAACATCTCACCTACGGACAGGGCGCGGCCGCGGAAATCGTAGCCATGGCCACGATCGGTGCGGCCGACTGGTATGGATTGCCGGTGAGCACTACCCACGTGCTTTCCTCGGGAGTCGCGGGCACGATGGCGGCGAATCATTCCGGCCTCCAGTGGTCGACGGTTCGCAATCTGATGATGGCGTGGGTGCTCACGCTGCCGGCCTCGATGGTGCTGGCCGGATTTCTGTTCTGGGCGTTTCGCAACGCGTTTTAGCGAGTGCGCTGGGAAGCCGGCTTGGAGGAAAAATGCCGGACTCCGCGGCCGGGAAACAAACTTCCCACCTGTCGCCGAAGCGCGACAAGGGTGGAGCACCCTCGGAAGATGACAGAGCCAACTGCACCACTACCCCACTTCTGCTGGCTGGGCTGAGACCCACACTGCGCAGGGACTTGCGCGAATCGAATCCGCAAGCACAATATGGTTTCTGCAAGTGGTGCGGAGTTTGCCCGCGCCGGAAAGAGAAGTTTATGTTCCGCAAGTTCTTGTTGCCCCTCTGCCTGATTTCTTTGGCCGCGTGGTGCGCCGTGAGCCTTGCTTGTGGGGGTTCTTCCAACAGCACCACCACCTGCAAAGGCGGGCCTTATGACGTCGTCGGAGATTGGCAGATCACGGTGAATCAGGCCGGAGGGGCATCTGTCACCGGATATGGCGCCATCGATTCCACCGGAACCGCCCTGTTCTTCGACAACTCGCTAACTACGGGAAATACCGGAGACACGCTGGAACTGCCCACGATCAGCGGATCTTGCTCCTTCTCGGGCAATGTCACGGACTATGAAGAACCCGGCGGACCGCTCAGCGGGCAAATGGTCACCGATAGCGCGCAGGGCAATGTGACTTCGGCCACTGCACTCAATGGCACTTTCACCGGCAATGGCGTCAGCGGCACTTTTTCAGGGGCCGTGTTCTCGCCATTGTCGGGCGCCGCCGGCGTGGTGATTGGCCAAAAAACTGGAGTCATGCAGGGCGCGGTCAACGGTCAGGGTGTTCTTGTGCCACTGACTTTCGCCGCCAGCGGAACCGGCAACAGCATGAGCTTTTCCGGGAGCAACGTAACCTGCAGCCTGACCGGAACCTTCACCCAAGTCGCGACTGCGAACGTGTTTGATGTCTCCATGACTTTCAGCACCGTTCTCGAGGGTCCTCCTTGCGCCCTCACCGGCACTTTCACCGGAATTGGATTTGAGAGCAGCTCCGATTATTTCGGCATCAACGGCAACGCCCCCAATGACACGTATCTTTATGCCGATATCCTCGCTTCCACGAACACATTCGTGATGGAGATCTACTAGGGGGCCCGGAACCTCGCCCATAGCGGCTCCGTCGCCGCGAGACGGAGTCCGAACAAAACGGCAGGAATTGGCGCCGCGCACGCCGCAGCGACCGATCTGCGCTTGATGGGGTAGTACCTATCGGGAAAAATTCGGCTACCCCCTCCCCAGGCCCCCGTTTCCCCCGACCCTCCGCCCCGGATTTTGGCGGCCCGCCCGCCCGCGCGCGCGAGAGGGATAAGGGCACATGCGTGCGAGAGCGCCCGAGGGAGGCGCGGTGAGACCAACGAACAGTCTGCGCGTTTAGTCTCACAGAGAATGAAATTTGACGCGTGCGGAAGATTGGCCGACATCGGAGCGAACAGGTTCGCGTTCAAAACGGATCGCTGTCGGGCAAGGATCTTCGGGGTAGCCCCGGCGAACTAACGACTGGACCGTCCGCCACAGGACTTGCGAAGGCGCACCGTTGAGCGGAAACTGGAGAATGTTCGATTGCGGACAACGATTCCCAGCAACGAACAGAGTCGCGCGGCGCGCCGAAAAACATATGCCCTTTATATCTACAAGTTAGGCGCCCCCCAGTGAGGGAAAGCAAATTGCATGTCAGTCTAGTGAAGTTCTTTTCCGATCGATGACGACGGGTCACGATAACCAGCGGTCTTAGCCTCCCCGCTCGGAGGTTTCATATGGCTTCCTTGCTGTATGACCTGCGCTACTCGTTGCGCCAGATGCGCAAGGCGCGAATTTTTTCTCTCACGGTGATTCTCGTTCTAGCGCTGGGCATTGGCGCCAACACCGCCATTTTCACGCTAGTGCACGCAGTTCTGCTCAGGTCGCTTCCGGTAACGAAGCCTGAACAACTCTTCCGCGTGGGTGATAACAACCGATGCTGTGTAAACGGCGGCCTCGAAGGAAGCTGGTCGCTGTTTTCCTACGCCATGTACAAGCACCTTCGCGACAACACTCCCGCGTTTGAGCAACTGGCGGCATTCTCTGCGGCGTTGGAGAACATGGGATTGCGGAGAACTGACGGCAGCAATCCCGCGCAAGCAGTCTCGGGTGAGTTTGTTTCGGGGAATTACTTTCAGATGTTCGGTATTGGCGCCTATGCAGGCGGTGTTTTCACTGCCGACTACGATCGCCCGGGCGAAGCCCCGGTTGCGGTGCTGAGCTATCGCGCATGGCAGGAGAAATTCGGCGGCGATAGGAGAATGGTGGGCGGCGCGGTCGCGGTGAATGGCCAGCCTTTCACGATCGTCGGAGTGGCGCCTCCGAAATTTTTCGGCGATGCGCTGCGTGGCGATCCGCCCGAGATCTGGATTCCGCTCTCGTTCGAGCCGCAAGTCCACGGAGCCAATTCGATCCTCAAGGGGCACGATGAGTGGCTCGATATAACGGGGCGGCTCTCGCCGGTTGCGTCCAGCAGGCAAGTGGAAACCCAACTCACTGCGGAACTGCGCCAGTTGTTGCTACAGCCTGGCGCGGGCTGGAGCGAAAAGGAACTCAAGCAGGTTCCTCAACAAGTCATCCGTCTGACGCCGGGCGGGGCGGGCGTGCAGTGGATGCGCGACGAGTACGAAGACAGTCTGAAAGTCCTGCTCTGGGTCACGGGATTTGTGTTGCTGATTGCGTGCGCGAACCTCGCGAACCTGATGCTGGCCAGGACTGCCGCGCGACGCCAGGAAATTTCGATCCGATCGGCATTGGGGGCCTCGCAAGGGCGCCTCATCCGGCATGCGTTTTCCGAGACACTATTGCTCTCGCTTCTAGGAGGCGCCGTTGGATTGCTTGTTGCCGTGAACGGCACGAGATTTATTCTGCATCTGGCATTCCCGAACCGTTACGTGCCGATCGATGCGACTCCGTCGTGGCCGGTGCTCGGCTTTGCATTTGTGCTGTCGATCGTGACAGGCTTTGTCTTTGGCATGGTACCGGTGTGGCTAACGTCGCGGACCCAGCCAGTCGACGCTCTGCGCATTGCCAATCGGGCAACCGATGCGCGCGGGCATTGGGTGCAGCGTTCGCTGGTGGTTTTGCAGGCAGCGCTATCGCTGGCTCTGATCTGCGGGGCAGGGCTGGTGGTGCAGAGCCTGCGGAACCTTAGCCATCAGCACTTCGGATTCGAGACCGAAGGGCGATACATCGTTGATTTTGATCCGCAGATGGCAGGTTATAAAGTCGGACAACTCGACAATCTCTATCATCAAATTCGCGACGGCCTGCAGCAGATTCCGGGCGTCCAATCGGTGAGCTATGCGCAGTACACTCCGATGAGCGGAAACAACTGGGAAGGGCAGGTCAATATCGAGGGGCGGGAATACACGGATCAAGATTCTTCTGTCTTCGTCCGCGTGGGGCCGGACTACTTCGACGCCATCGGTACCAGGATTCTGCGAGGAAGAGCGATTACCGAACAGGACACGGCTACAGCGCAGCCCGTCGCAGTGATCAATCACGAGTTCATGAAGCGGTACTTCGGCGGCAAGAGTGCTGTGGGCCGCCACATTGGCCAAGGCGGCACGAAACACGCAGGCGATCTGGAGATCGTCGGTGTGACCGAGGATACAAATTACTGGGAGCCAGACGAGCCGATCCGACCCATGTTCTTTACCGCTGTGCCGCAGGAGATCAAGTACGAGGATGCCAACGGAACTCTCAGCGAGGAACGATCCATGTATCTTGGGAACATAATTTTGCGCACGGCGGGAAAGAGTCCGAATCTCGAAACGCAAGTTCGCCGGGTGATGGGCAACATTAATCCAGACCTGCCGGTGACCGGAATATTCCCATTCGCGCGGCAGGTGCAAGGACAGTTAGATCAACAGCAGATGATGGCGCAACTAATGACGATTTTCGGCGTGCTTGCACTGATCCTGGCGACAGTCGGTCTGTACGGGGTGACGGCCTATGGTGTGGAACGTAGGACGGGTGAAATTGGAATCCGCATGGCTCTGGGAGCTGGCCGGTTGAGCGTTTTGCGCATGGTTATGGGGACAGTCGCTCTAGAGTCTGCTGCCGGGATGGTAATCGGATTACCCCTGGTGTTTGCCACGGGTCGGGTGCTAGCCAGCAAGCTTTTTGGTGTGAGCACGTTTAACCTGGCCGTGTTGTCGATCGCGACCCTGGGCCTAATTCTGTCCGCTTTCATTGCGGGGTTCATACCAGCGCGCCGCGCCGCCAGCATCGACCCGATGCAGGCACTTCGGGCGGAGTGATAGGTCTCTGCCTCTGTACAATTGGGCTCCCGGTATTCTCCGCGAAAGATAACTGATGCCGTTTGACGTAAATTGTGGGTACACTCATTGACCTTCTTTCGAACGTGGCAGCCTTGTCCCTGGAGGGGTAGCCGAGTTTTTCCCGATAGGTACTATCCCGATTTGCGCTTGATCGGCAAGGCTGCCGGTGCTATGCTAGGCGAACAAAAGGCGAATTATGTCTGCCCTGCCTTTGCTTCCCGCCTCCGATAAGCCGCTCCGCTTGGTTGGCATCGCCCGTCTGGCCGCCGAAGGCGAGACGCTCCGTGAGGGCCACAACGTCGAGTACTTCACCCTCCCGGCAAAATCGCTGCTGAACCGCTGCGTCAGCCGCCGAGCGCTACCCTTTACCTGGACCATCAATCCCTACCGCGGCTGCGAATTCGGATGCCGTTACTGCTACGCGCGCTATACGCATGAATTCATGGAAATGCGCGACGGCATGGATTTCGAGCAGAAAATTTATGTCAAGCAACATGCCGCCGATCTCCTGCGTCATGAGTTGCGGCGGGTGAAATCGGGGGAATCGATTGCGCTGGGCACGGCGACCGATCCTTACCAGCCCGCGGAACGGCGCTATGAAGTGACGCGCGGCATTCTGGAAGAGTTCGCGCGGCATCACGGATTCGAACTCGGCATCGTGACCAAATCAAATCTCGTCGTTCGCGATCTGGACCTGCTCGAGAAGATTGCGGGCTCGAACCGGCTCTCGATCCACATCACGATTACGACTCTCGATACGGAACTGGCGCGAGTTCTCGAGCCGCGCGCGCCGCGGCCTGATCTTCGGCTGGAGGCGGTTCGCGCCCTGCGCCAAGCGGGATTGCGTGTAGGAGTGAGTTGCTGCCCGGTGATTCCCGGAATCACGGACGCGCCGCAGCAGATCGAAGCAGTGATTCGCGCGGCTGCCGAAGCGGGAGCAGATCATCTGTTCGCCAATCCACTGTTTCTCAAGCCGTCTTCTGCGGCCATCTTTCTTCCGTTTCTGGAGCAGAACTTTCCCCATCTGGCAGAAAACTACCGCCAACGTTATCGCGAGCGCGCGTTTCTTCCGGAGTCTTATGGCAAGCGCTTGTCGCAGCTGGTGCGGCGATTGCGCGAGAAATATAGACTTTTTCCGGATCCTCGGCACAAACACGCCGAGAAGTGGCCAGTAGACGGATTTGAGGAGCAGATGAATCTGTTCTGAGCGCCGCACGCTGGCGCGGCTCGAAGTCGCCCGTTTT
>JASHQK010000563.1 GCA_030039195.1 Candidatus Sulfotelmatobacter sp. | reverse complement strand
TGGACCTGCTGGGCCGTTCCTGGCGCGACCGAACACAGCGCAAACACAAGTCCAAAAAGCGAAATCAGACAGGGCTTCATGTTGTCTCCTGGATCTGAGTCTTTGAGCTGCTCTGCGATCCGCTTGCTGATCAAGGCCCCTTATGCCCGATGATTTTCGGGTCGAACGCCACGGAGGTGATTGTAGAACACGGGGGGTGGCCCGATTCCAACAGCAGATTCCTCGCGTCGCTCGGAACGACAGAGACAGCAATTATTCGCGAGAATCCGCGTCGATCCGTGGCGATTGAAGTTCGCGGGCAGGAGTGCAAGCGCTACTCGAGATCCTTCGACTCGGCAAAAACAGCCTCGCTCAGGATGAGCGCAGCGAGCTCAGACGCCCGCTTACCGCGCTCACATGCCGTCGTAGTTCGGGCCGCCGCCGCCCTCCGGTGGCACCCAGGTGATGATCTGGTAGGGGTCCTGAATGTCGCACGTCTTGCAGTGCACGCAGTTCGAGGGATTCAGGCTGATGCGCTTGCCGTTCGGCTGGCTCGAATCATCGACCATTTCGTAGACGTTCGCCGGACAGAAATTCTGGCAGGGACTGCCGAATTCCTTCACGCAACGCGCATTGCAGATGTTGGTGTCGTGAATCACGAGGTGCGCGGGCTGATCTTCTTCGTGCTTCGTGCCGGAGTGGTAAAGGTCGGTGAGCTTGTCGAAGGTCACCTTGCCATCGCCCTTCGCCGGTCCGAGCAGGTGCGCTTCGGCGCCGCCATCGGCGGGCAATTCGGCGAGCTTGCGCATGCGGGCATATCCGTTTTGACCCTTGTAGCGGTTTCTCACGCCGCGGCCGCCCGTGATCATCTGCAGGCCGGTGTGGAAGACGCCGGCGAACATGCCATGCTCGAATCCCTGATGCAGGTTGCGAACTTTCCAGAGCTCTTCTTTGATCCAGCTGGATTCGACGTTTTTCTGAAAGCTGCTCAACATTTCTGCAGAAGAATCATTTTTCAACAAGGCCTGGAAGGCCGTTTCTGCCGCAAGCATGCCGCTCTTGATGGCGAGATGAATTCCCTTGAGCCGCGCAGAATTGAGGAAGCCGGCGGTGTCGCCGATCATCATCCACCCATTGCCGGCGAGCGGAGGCAGCGCCCACCAGCCGCCGTAAGGCATCGATTTCGCGCCGTAGCGGATCATCTTTCCGCCTTCGAGCAATTTTGCGACCCACGGATGCCGCTTGAAATCCTGCAGCACGTGCTGTGGATCGAGCCGCGGATCGGCATAGTCGAGGCCGGTGACGAATCCGAGCGAGACGATGTTGTTTTGCCCGCCGTAAATCCACGCCCCGCCGTATTCCTTCGTGGTGAGCGGCCAGCCCATGGTGTAGATGACTTCGCCTTTGGCGATGCGGCCGGAGGGGACTTCCCACAGCTCTTTGACGCCTACGCCGTACGTTTGGGGATTCGAGTTTTTCCCCAGATCGAATTTCTGCACGAGCTGCTTGGTCAGCGATCCGCGTGGACCTTCGGCGAGGATGACGACTTTGGCCTGCAGATCGTAGCCGGGCTCGAAGTTCGATTTTTGCTGTCCCTCTTTGTCGACGCCCTTGTCGTCAGTTTGCACGCCGGTCACGCGATCGCCGTCGTAGAGGAGCTCGGAGCCGGCGAATCCGGTGAAGACGGTGATTCCGGCTTCTTCGACTTTTCCGCCCAGCCATTTGACGAAGCGATTCAGCGAGATGACGTAGTTGCCGTGATCGCGGAGAAACGGCGGCGTGGGAATTTTGAACTTCGACTTTTCCGTCAGAAAATAGACAGCTTCTTTCGAGACATCGGCGTCGAGGGGCGCTTCTTTTTCGAACCCCGGCAGAAGCTCGCGCATGGAGCGAGGATCGAGCAGCGCTCCCGAAAGGCAATGCTGGCCGATTTCGCGCGCCTTTTCGAGAACGTAGATGTTTTCCTTGCTAAGCTGCGACTCGGGATTGGCGGCGTTGTGCGCGTCAATCAATTGGGCAAGGCGCAGTGCGCAGGCCATGCCGGCGGGCCCTCCGCCAACGATGACCACGTCGGCCGGCATCTGCGGGCGTTCGATGCCTTCGATGGGTTTGCGAAATATCAGCATGGTAGTGCTCTATCCAGCGCTTCATTGCCACGGATTCACGCGGATGAACACGGATCACAGACCTTTTTCGTTTCTCAAATCGCGAGATCCGCGTTGATCTGCGGCGAAGAAGTCATCCGCCCGCCTTCGCCTTCTTCACTTCTTCAATCAGCGGCGGGACGATGTCAAACAAGTTTCCGACGACGGCGTAGTCGGCAATTTCGAAGATCGGAGCTTCGCTGTCTTTATTGACGGCGATGATGGCGCGCGAGCCTTTCATGCCGACGATATGCTGAATCGCGCCGCTGATGCCGAGCGCGAGATACAGCTTCGGCGCGACCGTCTGGCCCGACGATCCGATCTGGCGGTCCATGGGAAGCCAACCGGAGTCGCAGATCGGACGTGAGGCGGCGAGATCGCCTCCCAGCGCGTCAGCAAGTTGCTTTGCGATCTCGATATTCTTCTGCTCTTTGATGCCGCGGCCGACGGCAACGATGATCTCGGCTTGCGTAAGGTCGACCGCCTGCTTAGCTTCTTTGAAAACTTCCTGCGGCTTATTCCGGATCACGCCGTCAGCGATCTCGACTTTGACAGTTTCGACTGGAGCCGCGCTCGCGGCGTCTTCGGCTTTGTCTCCGCGAAAGGCGCCGTTCTGAAAAGTCACGAACCAGGGTGCATCGCCGGTGAAACTGACGTCGGAGGCCAGTTTGCCTTGAAACATCTGGCGGGTGAAGACCAGCCTGCTGCTCTCGTGCTTGAATCCGATGCAATCGCTGATGACGGTGCGTCCCATGGTCGTCGCAAGCTTCGGAATGAAGTCGCGGACCTGATACGTGTGTGGCATGAGCACGAGCTTGGGCTGCTTCGTCGCGAGGAATTGTTTCAGTGCGGCAGCGAAGGCGTCCGGCGTGTAGGGATCGAGTTTGGCTGATTCGATCGCGTAGGCCTTGGCGATTTTCTTGGCGGCGACTTCGGCGGCAATGGATGCCGCGCTTGCACCAACGACGGCCGCTTCGAGCGGCCAGCCAGTTGTCGCGGCGATCGATTGTCCGGCGGTAATGGTTTCCCAGGAGACGCGATTCAGTTTGCCTTCGCGCTGTTCGACGACGATGAGAATGGAGTCTGACATAAGTCCTCAAAATTTCGCCGAGCTTCGCTCGGCTGGACAGCCGAGGGCGGCTGTCCCTACGTGATTCGTTACAGCACGCGCAGTTCGTTGCGCAGTTTGTCGACCAGCTTCTTGGCGACCTCTCCCGCCGGTCCTTCGATGAATTCCGTCTTCTTCGTTTTCTGTGGAACGTACAGGCGCTCGATCTTTTGCAGATTGTTTCCAATCGCGGATTGCACTTCGGCGAGCGCGACTTTCCGCAACGGTTTGTTTTTCGCCTGTTTGATGCCGATCAGCGTGGCATAACGCAGCTTGTTGATGCCCGACTGAATGGTCAGCACCGCCGGCAAGGGCATGTCGACGAACTGAAAATATCCGGCTTCGAGCTCGCGCTTGACGCGAATGCCGGCATCGGTTTTTTCGATCTGCATAATGATGGTGGCGTGCGGCCATCCAAGCAGCTCGGCCAATATGACTCCGGTTTGCGCGTAGCCGTAATCGTCGGATTGCAGGCCGGTGAAGATCAGATCGAATTGCTCGTCTTTGATCGCAGCGGCGATGGCTTTCGCCGTGTTGAAGGCGTCGAGGCCGACGAACTTGTCATCCTCGAGATGAATCGCGCGATCAGCGCCTTTGGCGAGCGCCTCGCGCAGAACCTGCTGCGCGCGCGCCGGACCGCTCGTAACCACGACCACTTCACCCTTGTGCTTCTCACGCTGCCGCAGGGCTTCTTCGAGCGCGTACGCATCCGGCTCATTCACTTCGTAAGAAACGTCTTCGCGGATCCAGGTGCCAGACTCGTTCAGCTTGAGTGGCGCATCTTTCTGCGGCACCTGCTTCATGCAGACCAGGATTTTCACGTTCAGACTCCTGAAAGGAAACAGGAGAGTATAAATCAGCGGTCAGGATTCGGCACTCGAGGGCGGGCCTGCATCTCATGGCGGGCCAAGGACTGCGATGAATAGAAGCGGACGGTCGAGCGCACTACACGCGAGATCCCTCCGCCCGCTCGTAAGAACGCGGGCGTTCGGGATGACGCAACTACTATTGATGGCAAATCGCGCGGCCGCACGATCTTCACGCCGAGTGCTGACTGCTTGAATGTTACTCCGTGATCACCGTCGATTGGCCGGAGATTTCGAAGCGCTTGCGGCAGCGCATGTTCTTGCAGGCCATCATGTCGTCTTTGCGGACCATGTAGGAGCGGGCCTTGGCGAAGCGGGCGCGGTCGCGCTCGTC
>JASHQK010000562.1 GCA_030039195.1 Candidatus Sulfotelmatobacter sp. | reverse complement strand
ATAGAGGTCTATCGCTCTGTGCGAGATTCGCGGCTGTTCTTTCTCCATTCCCGCTGGGTCGATGAGGCGGCATTCGACAGGCACGTGGCGCTACCCGAAACCAATCAGTTTGTAGACCGCGTCCAGCCGCTAATCGACCATCCCTTCGATGTGACGCGGACGCATCTACTTTTTCAGTAGTCGAGGACTTCTCATTTATTTGCTGTCGTAGTGAGGATGTCATCTAGCAACTCAGCAAGCCCCTTCGCTCCCTCTGCATTACAGAGCAAGACCACACCGTCTCCCGAATCCGGCAAGTAGCGTAAGAACGCCGCTGTCGAGAGTTCCAGCCCGTTCATGCCGACCATCTCTGTTTTTCCTTTCCAGTCTGAAACACCCCAACCAAGCCCGAAGACGGTCTTCGCCCCGTCTGACGTGCCTTGCGCTGTCCACATTTGGGTCACCGTTTGGGGCTTCAGCACCCTTCCAGAACCAACCGCAATCACGAAGAGCAGCAGGTCTTCTGCCGACGCATCAAAACCTCCGGCTGGATAGCGATTGCTGATGTCATAGAAGTGCGTGTTTGTGATCTCTCCGCCCGTGCCATCCAGATAATCGCGCCCGACCTTGCGACCATCGTTAAATTGCAGGTTCAGGTTCCGATCAACGAGATAACCCCGCACTCGATTCGGAACGATGGCATAGGGATCATCTAGTGCGAATCCACGGATGCTGTGTCTGGAAAAGAAGTCCGTAGAGAGTTGCTGGAATGAATGCCCTGTCACCGCTTCCGCGGCGGCACCCAGAACCGTGAAAGCGAGCGACGAATATTCCACTTTTGTGCCCGGACTGAACGCGAGTGGGTATGACATCATCGCTTTCAGGGCATCCCGCGAAGTGGCGTAGTGCGCGGTGTTGAAGAGGACGGCTTCCTCGTCTCCATAGCCCCTGACGCCGGACTGATGATCGAGCAACTCCCGCAAAGTGACGTTTTGATAGAACGCGGGCAGTTCGGGAAGGTACTGCCGGACGGACACATCCAGCGCCAGTTTGCCCTGCTCGACCAAATCCGTGATGATCGTGCCCGTTATTGGCTTTGAGAGAGAGGCTAGCCGTTGAACGCTTGCTGTGGTCAGGGGCACTTCTTGCTCGATGTCAGCCTTTCCCAGCGCCTTGGAAAACACAATCTGGTTGTGCGAAGCCACAGCAATCGACAGACCGGGGCACCTTGTCGCGTCAAAGCGGTCGCTGACCAGTGATTCGAGGCGTTGCGGAAGATCAGGACTGTTGCTCTGGCATCGTGCCGACGAGCAAATGAGAAGAAGTACGAAAACCATAAATCTGTTCATATTTTCCATGTTTGCAGCGCAAGAAATTCTGGCAAGACCTCCCCCGCCTTCCCCAGATGACACTCTGTGAACGCGGATAGGTTCGCAGGCTCCTCCGGCCCCACATAGATCGTTCGCGCACGATCACTAACGTGAGCGACAAAGCTTGCGGCTGGCTCCACAACGCCCGACGTGCCAACAGCCATGAAGATCGTGCATTCGTCCAATGCGCGGAAGATGCGCTCCGACTCGAACGGCACTTCACCGAACCAGCAGATGTGCGGGCGAATGCGACCGCCGCACTCGCACCGGGGTAACTCTGCTGGGGGATCGTAGGTGTTTGTGTCGTGGAACGGCGGACGGCTGCACCTGTCGCAGCGGCTCTTGAAAAGTTCACCGTGCATGTGGACGACGCGCATTGATCCTGACTGCTCGTGCAGGTCGTCCACATTCTGAGTGCAGAGGAATAGGCGGTCTTGTAATTTCTGCTCCAACTTAGCCAATGCCAAATGCGCCGAATTAGGCTTCGCTGCGCCAGCGACACGCCGACGCATGGAGTAGAACTCCCAGACTAGCCGTGGATCGCGACGCCATGCGTGCGGCGAGGCGACCTCCTCGATTCGGTAGTTGCGCCACAGCCCGCCGACGCCACGGAAGGTCGGTATCCCGCTCTCGGCGCTTACGCCCGCTCCGGTAAGCACGAACACCCGATCAGTGGGCGAAATGGCGAGCATGAATGAAGTCTACGCTGGGACGTCGCCTTGCCGCGCAAGGCAACAATGCACGGCTCGTGCATCCCTGAAGCGAGCAGTAACGCTCGAAATATCTTTGGTAACGCTTACCATCTTTCCTCCCAATTTCTAGCCGCCGCAGCGCAAATTCGCCTATTACTGAGAGTGGGGAGTTCGATTGACCATCTTGGAACTCATCGCAGAGCAGCGGAGGCGAATGCGATCCATCATTCCAGCCGAGCGGTTCGCGGCGGCGCTGCTTATTCCCAGCGTGCTGGCACAGCGACTACGCGAACTAAGTGATTTCAGTCTTGGGCAACTGTTGGAGGACGAGGTCTGGTCGAATCTGAACCTGCTCGCACCCGAATCGACCATTTGTCTTGTGGCTGCTGATCGACTTCGCCGACTAAGCCGACCAACCAAAGGAGAACTGAGCAGATGAAACGAGCCGCACTTTATTGCAGAGTCAGCACGATTGACCAGCACCCGGAGACGCAACTGGGTGAGCTTCGCCAGTTTGCCGCGCACAGGGGCTTCCAAATAATCGGCGAGTACACGGATCACGGTTTCAGCGGAACGAAAGCGCGACGCCCGGAACTCGACCGGATGATGGACGACGCCAGACGACACAAGTTCGACGTGCTGCTGGTCTGGTCGTGCGACAGGCTGGCGCGTTCGACGAAGCATTTGCTCCAGACCATCGACGAACTGAACGGAATGGGCATCCAGTTCCTCTCGCAGCGCGAAGCCATCGACACCGAGGGTCCGCTGGGTCGGGCGATCCTCGTCATAGTGAGCGCAATGGCTGAACTCGAACGGTGCATCATCATCGAGAGGGTACGTGCAGGTATGCGCCGGGCACGACTCGAAGGGCGGCAGATCGGTCGTGCAAGGCTCGATGTGAACCGCGAGCAGGTAATTGAGGATCGTCGTTCCGGTATGTCCCTGACGCAAGTTGCCAAGAGGCACGGAATCTCGCGGGCAAGCGTCTGTCGGCTCATGAAAGAGGCGAACGGCGGGGCAAATCTCCCCGTTCCCGTTGAAACAGAAGAGCGCGGGATGGAGGCTCATGCCTAACGAGTACACGAAGTGCGACCAGATCGGGAAGGTGTTTGCGGTGCGCCGACACGACTTACGTGAGTGTCTCGCGTGTGGGGAGCTATTCACGCGAAAAACTGCCCCAGAGCACGCGGAGGTTGATTGCTATCCATCTGGTGAGTTTTGCCCGCCTGAACCAGCGCATCGAGGAGACAGGAGGAAGCAGCGTTGAGACCAACCAAGGCTTGCATCGCGAAATATCCGCTGCGTGTCACGCCAGAGGCAATCAAGCACTTCGCCTTTCTCCCGCAGTTTCGAGGCATACCCGACAAGACTTTGATCCGGCTCGCCGAGCGCCGAACAAGGCTGTACGTGTCCGACCGATGGGTAGCCATCGCGCTGATTCTGGGCAACCGCATTCCGATCCCGGTGCCCGGCTCGAACTGGCGACCGCGCTGGCAGCCTGAGGAACCGACGATTCCCGCCAAGCTCGAAGCCATCCAAGGAGGTCGGATTGTCCGCTAAAGCAGGCGTCACCGAGTTGCCGACCGAAACCATCGAGTGCCCGCTGTGCGCTGGAGCGGGTGAACTCACACGCGCCGAGATTCTGGATCGCCTCGGTGTCAAGGACTTCGCAAGAGTCGCACAACTGTCGGCAGAGGAAGCCTTCCGTCTGCTCCAGAGCAAGCACGACCGCGAGCACCAGAGCGCATGGTCGCGCTTTGAAGCTGAACTGGCGCGTCGGACTGCCGAGATCAGGGAGAGTCACAAGGACGAACTCCGCAACGCCCAGTCAGAAAGGGGCGATCTCACGCGCCGGGTCGAGGGATGTCTTCGAGAGATCGCCCAGCTTCGGGAGCGGAATCAAGAACTCGAAGGCGATCTGTCCAAAGCGGCGAGACGCGGAAAACTTGAGGAGATCAGCTTCGAGGATGAGGCGCGGACGTGGGCGGGGATTTGCATCAGCGAGAAGCTGCCACGAAATGGCGACTTCATTCTTGCCTATCGCGATCCGAGCGGCACTCCGCTGGAGCCGCGCATGGTCGTAGACAACAAGGACAAAGCGAGTGTCAGCGAAGGCGATATTCGGAAGCTGATACGCGATGTGAAAGAACGTCGCAGCCCAGTTGGGATCATCGTCGCGAGAGAAGAAAGCCAGCTTCGCCAACTCGACCGCGAACAGAGATGGGCACAGGAGGATGGCATTTGGGTTCTCAGAACGACCCGGCATTGGCTGCCGCGTGACCTCGAAGTGCTCAAACCTGTCTTCGAAAGAATGAGAACCGAGGGCGCGGACTTCCTCCAGAAGAATTCAGCGCTGGCGGAAGAAGTCCGGCGCACGTTCGTTGACCTTGACGAGGTTGAGCGCGAGCTAAAGAAAGCAGCCAAAGCAATCGAGAATGTCTCGGTGATGACAGCCAAGTACCAGATGCGCCTTCGGGAACTCTGCGATACCGCCGCAGCGACCAAGATCGCCGCCAAGTCGGAACACGACGGCAGCATGACGGCGGCGCGTGGGCAGTAGCAACACTGGAGGGAACAATACTCATGAAGACGCTTTTCGCATACATCGCCCGCCTGATAGTCCTCAGCATCGTGTTGCTCGTGTTCTTCGGGTCGGCACCCTTGTTCTACACGGTCGTGCCGTTCTGGTGCCTGTTCCATCCATCTCCCTACTTCTGCTCCCGCGATATGGCGACGGTCGTTATGCTAACGGGTCCGTTTGCTTGCGGATTCTGGATGACTGTGATTTGCCACTGGCACACCGTCCGCAAGGCGCAGAGCGAGGGACGCATCGACCGCTGGCGCGAAACCGAAGGCGGCATGGTGTGTACGGTTGGAAAGTCCATCGGGTTCATGGTGATGGGTTGGTTCGGGTCGGCGCTGGCGGAACTAATTTTCTCGCTTGTGTCTCGACCGCTGCTCTGGACTTTCACGGGCAGGTTGGCATTTTTCGCAATGGCTCCGTTCGCGGTGTTCGCGCCCGTGTGGATAGTGCTGCTGCGCCGCTGGATGCGGGGCAGGAAGCAAGTGGACTTCAGCGGAGCGAAGGGCGACCGCGAATTGCGGGAAACGTTGCATGCGATCTCGCTCCAAGCCAAGAGCATGCGCAGCCAAAACGCGCACTGACAACGGGACGACGATGACGGAGGAGAAATCATGAATGATTATTGCCACGTATTCGTGCTGACGTCGTTGTCTCTTGATAAGAACGGCGATGTCAAAAGCCGGAATGTCGCCGTGACGTTTGACTTGTTTGAAGCGGAAGATCACCGAAACCGAGGCGTCGAGCATGAATATGACGTTTTTGTCGTGCCGGGCGACTGGCGCGAAGACCTGCCGTACCCGCGATGCGAGATTCTGGGTTGCCGTGAGAAGGCGACCAAGTATCTCGAAA
>JASHQK010000561.1 GCA_030039195.1 Candidatus Sulfotelmatobacter sp. | reverse complement strand
CAGAATCCTCATTCGCCAGCTTCCGCCAGATCGCTTATGTGCGCGTGGGTCAAGTCGCGGGCGCGGGACCGTGGCTCGGGAAAATAGCTCTGCGTCCTGCGGTCGAGCTGGCGTTCCTGTACGGAAGGATCACCCGTGGCGTGTCCCTGACTGACGCGTCCCCTGAGAACGCGGTTGTTGGAAGCCGGGTGCCAATTCTCCTGATTCACGGATTGTCAGATAAACAACATTCCCTTTCATCAATCCGAGTGGATTCATAGCCACAACCCGGCTGACATAGCGCTCTGGGAGGTCCCGGGCGCAGGCCACTGTGGTGCCGTGGGCGCGGCTCCACAGCAATTCGACAGCCGTGTGATTGCGTGGTTTTCTGCCCACAATCATCCTTTTTCAGAGGACAAATGATTCAGCGCGAGCCGCGACCGGGTGGTGGCTCAGTTTGAATGTCTCACTCGGGTGCGTCATTCCGAAGCCCCGCGTTCCCACCAGCGGGGTGAGGAATCTCGCGTGGATCGGGGAGAGAGAGCTGCGCGCGAGATCCCTCACTCCGCCTGAAAAACGGCTGCGCTCGGGATGACACACCCAGGAAAATCTGAAAAATTTGGTCAGAATCTAAATTGAGCCGCCCGTGACAGCCGACAATCATTTTCATTTACAATTCCTTCGGTTGGAGTTTCCCAGTCAAAATATGTTGCTGTGGTGAGGAACGATGAGAAAGATGGTGTGGTTGTTCGCGATTGTGTTCCTGTGCACGATGTCGTTTGCGGCCGATGATCAGTCGGCCAAAGATTCCAAAGCCACCGACCGCGTGCAGGCAGCCGCCGACGTCCTCGATGAAATTCAGAACACGCCCGACAAGGGCATTCCGCAGGCAGTACTGGGCTCCGCCGAGTGCGTAGCCGTCGTGCCCTCCATGTTGAAAGGCGGCTTCATTTTCGGCGCCAAGTACGGCCGCGGCCTCGCCAGTTGCCGCACTCCTAAAGGATGGAGCGCTCCCGCCTTTTTCAGCGTCGAAGGCGGCAGCTTCGGATTGCAGATCGGCGGCCAGGCCGTCGATCTGGTCATGCTGATCATGAACGACAACGGCATGAAGAGCCTGCTCTCCAGCAAATTTGAGCTGGGCGCCGACGCCTCCGTCGCCGCCGGTCCGGTCGGACGGCTCGCCGAGGGCGATACCGATTGGAAAATGCGCGCCGAGGTCCTGACTTATTCGCGAGCCCGCGGAGTGTTTGCCGGCGTTACCCTTAACGGCGCGGTCATCAAGCAGGATAAAGATTCGACCCGCGAGTTCTACGGACACATGGTAACCTTTCCCGCGTCGCTGAAGGGAGAGGTCGAGCCGCCCGCCAGCGCGAGCCCGTTCCTGGCTACGCTTGCGAAGTGGGCCCAGGCAGCGGCGAAATGAGCTTCGAGATCACTTCGGCGTGGGGACAGAATTGTGCATCGTCATTTAGCTTGTCATCCTGAGGCCTCTGCTTTTCACAGGCCGAAGGACCTATGCATTTCCGGCGAGTTGCGCAGGTCCTTCGCCGCAACTACCGCGGCTCAGGATGACATCGCCGATCACAAATGCGGCGAAAGCTAGAATATGCGGCGGCGTGGCCGTTCATAAAAATCCTGGGCATTCTGCCGCGACCACTCTCCCGCGCCTTTGGGATTGCACTTGCTCAAGCCTTCTATCTTTTGCATGTCCGGTTGCGCCGCGTGGGCATGCGCAATCTCGAACTCGCTCTTCCCGAAACCTCGATCGCGGAGCGGAAGCGCATCCTGCGCGGCGTGTTCACCTCGCTCGGACGCCAGCTCGCCGAAGTCTGTCAGTTCCCCAAATACACGCGCGAGAACGTATACAAAATTGTCGAGTACGACGGGCTGGAAAACTTCCAGGAAGCCTACGCCCGCGGCAAGGGCGTGCTCTTTCTCACCGCCCATTTCGGAGCATGGGAGCTCTCTGCCTTCGCGCACTCCCTCCACGGACACTGGCTGCACATTGTGATGCGGCCGATGGACAATCTCTACCTCGACCGGCTGATCCAGAGTTATCGCACCATGCACGGCAATAAAACGGTCGGCAAAGATGATTTCGTCCGCGGCTTGCTCGCCGCGATGAAATGTGGTGAGACGGTCGGCATATTGATGGATACGAATATGACTCCGCCGCAGGGTGTGTTCGTCGACTTCTTCGGCATTCCTGCCTGCACGGCCAGCGGTCTGGCCCGCATCGCCCTCCGCACCGACGCCGCCGTCGTTCCCGGCTTCACGATTTGGGACAAGTCGCTGAGGAAGTATCGCCTGCACTTCGATCTGGCGCTCGAACTCATTCGCACCGGCGATCTCGAAGCCGACATTGTGGCCAACACGCAGCAGTTCACGAAAGTGATTGAAGACTACGTGCGCCAGTATCCCGATCAGTGGCTGTGGGTACACCGCAGATGGAAAACGCGTCCGGAAGGCCAGCCGCCGCTATACTGAGATTAATAGCCCAAGGCGATCAGCTGTAAGATGACATTGACCACAGAAAAAAGCACAACGAGCATCAGAATCGCGCTTGGCTCATGTACGTTCACGCCGATCACCGCCGTCATACCGATCGCTCCGACGGCCGCGAGCGAAGCGAGCTTCAGCGGAGCCCGCGTCTGCGCGCGCCGCGTCCACATCGCCGAGCCAACGCACGCCAGCACAAGCCCTAGCAGGGTTACGCCGAGACCTTCCAGTTCCGCGCCGACGATAAAGTCGGGCTCGACCCGCCGCCTCCAAATCGTATGTAGGAGGCTGAAGACGAGAAGACCGACAGCAGCTATGGCATAGCCTGCGAGAGCGAGTCGATTTTCCCTGCTTATCAGAGACATCGAGAAATTGTAGCGTCTGCTGTGGCTCTGCGCCTAAAGTCACACGCGCCCGCCTGCGATAATCCCTCATGGCCTATACATGGTTCATTCTGCTGCTGGCGCTCTCCGGTACTGCGGCACTTCTGCTAATTCTGCACGGAACCTCGCTCGGCGACGCCCTGCACGACCGCATCCCCGATCGCCCGCGCCGGCGCCTGTTTGTCGCGTCCGTCAGCTTTTTCCTGACCTTCGCCGGAGTACGCGCCGTCGTCTACGGCGTCACGCATCAAATTCCGCCATTTCATTTCGTTCAGGTAGGCGGACGCCACATTCATCATCTCGTGTTCGGGATCGTCATTCTGCTTCTCGTCGGCTACGGTTGGCTGTGCGAAATCGGCAACGGATCGAGCCGTTCGTCGATTTTCATCGGCCGGCTCATGTCGATTCTCTATGGCGTCGGCGCCGCTCTCACCCTCGATGAATTCGCTCTCTGGCTGAATCTGAAAGATGTCTATTGGTCGCCCGAAGGACGAAGCAGCATTGACGCGGTCATTCTTTTCGGAGCACTCCTGGCCGCTGGCGCCTGGGGCGCGCCGTTGTTCAGCGGCAAGAAGACGAGGACGGGTCACCCTCAAGAACACGAAGGCACAAAGAACACGCCGCCTTGGAAGCGCTAGCTTCCTTCGTGGGCCTTTGTGTCCTCTGTGGTCTTTACACACTCAATCCGCGCGTATCTGCACCGGCGGCTGGCTTCATACCGCGGAATGAACGAGTGCACAAAGCCCCGCCGCGCTCTCACGACGCGCTGCTGGCTGTACCGCTCCGACGCTTCTTCCACGGTGGCGAATCCGGCCCGGGGAGACAGTGTGTACTGCACTCGAATCGTGCGCTTGGCTGACGCGTCGAACCAGCAATGCGTCTCGCGCACAAAATATCCGAGCTGGCCATCGACCGTCTGCTCGCCTAGCGACAATTCAAAATACTGTTCGGTTGCACTCGAAAGCTTCGGCGGGTTCGTTTTGTAAAGCGTTTCAATCATTTCACTTCGATCATTCCACTTCGTTCCGAAACGAACCGATTGTACTCCCGGGTGAAAATCACAGGCTTTGCCTTCCCCAGCCGCCGCCACAACCGGGTAAAATTAGGGTTTCGACTGGAGACTGTCATGAATACTGTTGCAACCCCCCTTGATTCCCTAACTACGACTTCTCCCATCACGCTCGACCGCATTGCCGAACTCGAACGCAAGTTTCTCTTGCAGACTTACAACCGATACCCGGTCGTGCTGGCGCGCGGCAAAGGGGTGTTTTTGTATGACACCGAGGGCAAGCGTTATCTCGATTTCGTTTCCGGCCTCGGCGTCAATGCACTGGGGCACGCGCATCCGCGGATTGTGAAGACAATTCGCGATCAGGCCGCCAAGCTGCTGCACGTTTCCAATCTCTACTATCACGAATATCAAGGGCCGCTGGCCGAAAAATTGTGCACACACTCCGGCCTCAATCGCGCATTCTTCTCCAACAGTGGCACCGAGGCCATCGAGGGATCGATCAAGCTGGCCCGCCTCGCCGGGCACCGTGCCGGAGGCGACGCCAAGTGCCGCCTGGTCGCTCTCGAAGGCTCGTATCATGGGCGGACATTCGGCGCCCTCTCGCTTACCGGACAGGACAAGCACCGCAAGGGTTTCGAGCCGATGCTGGAAGGCGTGACGTTTGTAAAGCAGAACGATCTTGAATCCTTGCGCGCAGCAGTCAGCGACAACACCTGCGCCATCGTGCTCGAGCCGATCTTTGGCGAAGGCGGAATCTACGAGTGCACGCCGGAATTTTTGCGCGAGTGCCGGTCGCTCGCCGATCGCCATAAAGCAGCGTTGATCTTTGATGAGATCCAATGCGGCCTGGGCCGCACCGGAACGTTGTTCGCATTTCAGAGCTTCGGCGTGACTCC
>JASHQK010000560.1 GCA_030039195.1 Candidatus Sulfotelmatobacter sp. | reverse complement strand
ATAGATTTCGCGCAGCGTGCGTTCATCGATAATCGAGTCGGAATCGTGACGCAGGAACTCCGAATTGTTTCCCAGAAAATGCTTGATGGTCGCGCTTACTCCTTGGGACTGCATTCCTTCGATGTATCCCACCGCGATCGCGGAACTCAGAAATGGATCTTCGCCGAGGTATTCGAAGTTGCGTCCATTCACCGGCTGCCGATAAACGTTAACCCCGGGGCCCAGCATGAAATGAATGCCGCGCGCCCGTGCATCTTTGCCGATGCCCGCGCCAACTCGCTCAGCCAGCGCCGGATTCCAGGTTGCGGCCAATCCGATGCCGGCCGCGTACACGGTCGAGGAGAATCCAGAGTTGGAGCGCACACCGTAAGGCCCATCGGACATTTCCAGCGTCGGCAGATGCAGCCGTGGTACTGCGCGCACTGCAAATCCCGTGCCGCCCATGTAGTCAATTTTTTCCTGCAATGTCATTTGCCCGGTGATCGCGGCGGCCTTCTGGCGATCCGCGGCCGAGACTTGAGCAACGAGTTGTGAGGTAAGAATTAGGACTGCAAGACACAAAGAAGCGACACGGCTCTTTCTGTTTCGCATGAGGGCTCCTGTGCCCATTTCGCATCGTGGCGAATGGCAAAAAAGAAAACTGCAGCGGATTATATCGAAGCACGATAGGAAAATCGTGTGACCTGACGCGATGCTTCAGTAGCGGCTCAGTCTGGAACTCGCATTCGTGCGTCATCCCGAGCGCCCGCGCTTCTACCAGCGGGCGGAGGGATCTGGCGTGGGTCTGCGGCGCTTCAGCTCTTTGGAGCGGCAGCCGCATCCACCAGCTGTTCAACCGGCGCGGCAACCATGAGCAACAAGCCAGCCGCTGGCTTTTTCGCCTGATCGATCATCATCTCCTGCTGCGCTCGCCAATCACTCGGCCCGGCTTGCGCTTTATCGATGTAATCGAGCGCCTGCAAACCGGCCGCGGCTACGGCCGACAGGTTCTGCGAGATCGGCTCATCTTCCTGAAGCAGGAACGATTGCGCTAACAGGGGATGCAACTCGGCGTCATTCTCCTGCCACATCGTGAGCCAGGACCGTATCTGAGCTTCTGCACTCTGATCTTTTCCGCCGCTTTGCACGAACGTCTGGACCAGTGCCGCGAACTCACGTGCCCTGACGCTCTCGGGATAGACCGCGTCAATCAGGCGATTCAGCGGCGCATGAAAATCGATGGGCCCCTTTGATTCGTCCGATCGGTTGTAATCTTTCACCGGCTCGACCACGTCGGCCAGCACCCGCAGCGAGGGGATGTCGCTGCTTCCTGCCATGCGTTCTAGCATGCGCCCACGCGCGGAACGGTGCGTCAGTCCGAGCCATTCCAGATCCAGACTGACTGCGTTCAGCCGCGCATACATCGACGCCACGTCGGTCACAGTCTGCGGAGACCATAAGCGCTCGGCGATCGCCGCATTCCGCGGCCAGATGTGCGAATCGACATTTTCCGGCGTGACCCACTCCGCCCACTGGCACGATTCCCCGCCCAGGATGCGCTTCTGCTCTTCCGGGCTCAGCGTCGCAGCCGCATCGCCCATCGGATCCACGGCATAATGCCGCGAAGCCGGCCACATCAGGTCGAGATAATATCCAGACGAAAGCAGGCCCCGATAGCCGAGTTTCGCCGCCTGCGCCAGCGAAGCCTGCCCACGCCACGACTGCACCACAATCGTCTTCGGCAAATCCGGGCGAAGAATCTCATCCCATCCGACCATCGTTTTGTGATTCTTGGCGAGAATCTTCTCTATGCGCCGGTTGAAATAAGCCTGCAGGTCCTGATTATTTTTCAGGCCGTGCGCTTTCATGAATTCCTGAATCTTCGGATTCGCATCCCACTGCTTGCCGTCGACTTCGTCGCCGCCGATGTGAAAGTACTCATCGGGAAATAACTTCGCCATCTCGGCAATGAATTTTTCCAGGAATTTGTAGGTCGATTCCCGCGTGGGATCCATGATCGGATCGCCAGTTTCCAGATTGTATGGGCCGGGGGCGCTGGCCAGATCGGGATATCCAACGAACCACGAACGGCTGTGCCCGGGCATATCGAATTCCGGCACCACGCGAATGCCGCGCTCGTGCGCGTATTCGACGATGTCCCGAATGTCCTCTTGCGTGTAGTACAGGCCGTCAGAACCCATTCCGGTCAGCCAGGGAAATTTCCTGCTTTCCGCGCGGAATCCCTGATCGTCAGAAAGATGCCAGTGAAAAACGTTCATCTTCACCGCGGCCATGCCGTCGAGGTTTCGCTTGAGCACATCCACAGGAATGAAATGGCGGCTGACGTCCATCATCAGTCCGCGCCAGGGAAAACGCGGCTCGTCTTTGATTGCCACCGCCGGGACGGCGAATCCGGTCGGAGTGATTTGAACGAGCTGGAGAAATGTTTGCAAACCGTGCAGCACTCCCAGCGGTGTCGGCGCGTTTAGCGTGGCGGAAGTATCCGTGACACTAAGCTCGTACGATTCATCTTCGCCGAGTTTCTGCACCGCGGCCCGGCCATGGTCGGCGTGAATAGTCAATGCCGCAGGAGTACCGGCTTTTGGCCGAAACGGAATTCCAGTTCGCCGTGACAGCTGCGCCTGAAACCGTTCAACAGCGTCTTCCAGCGATGCATCGCGATGTCCGCTCAGCGCCACCGAAAACGATTGCGTAACCGCCAACTGGCCC
>JASHQK010000559.1 GCA_030039195.1 Candidatus Sulfotelmatobacter sp. | reverse complement strand
TCATGAAAGTGAACTTGTTCGACCGGAATGTTGTGGATCCCGGCTTCGACGGCGCCCAGCGTTTCAAATATCTCAATGGCAACTTTCGTGGCGTTTTCGCCGATGTTAGCTTTGCCAATGATTGCCCGAATTTCGTTCAGACCGCGAGCATGTTGGTGACGCCGAGGAGCGCTCGTTGGCATACTCTCGACCGCAATGTGCTCATGCCCGTGAGAACGGCTGTGTGTGTGGGTATGCTGCGCCGGCGAGGGCGTGCGCGCCACACGCTGTTGTGCCCAGTATTCCTCGCGCGGCATGTCTTTCTCGTCACCGATATAAACATCGACCTTCGTGGCGGAAATGCCGTTGCGCAGCACGCGGGAAATTTCCAGCCGCGCTCCGAGTCCTAGTTGCGCGACCGTTTCTTGCAGTAACTGAGACGAAACTCCGGCATCAACCAAAGCGCCGAGAAACATATCGCCGCTGATACCGGAAAAACAATCAAGATACGCGATGCGCATGGGAGCGGTCGTCGGTCGTTAGTCGTCGGTCGGGCAGAGGTTTCGCTCGCGGCTAAAGACTCGCGACTAACGACTAAGATCGAGTTTTCATGATATGGAACGCTTCTGACAGGCGTCAAACCTGCGCCGCCGCAGTGCTCTGCTAGAATCACTGGTTCTTCATCGCTTGATAACTGAGAGAATTCTTGTATCGCTATCTGGAAAAGCGGCTGGCGGCGCGATTGCGCGAGTACTTGCAAACTCGGCATCCGGGAGTCTCTTTGCCGGCGGTAGTTATCGAGCAGCCGCCGAAAGTCGAACTGGGCGACTTCGCTATCCCGATGTTTCCCTTTGCCAAGCCGCTGCGTTCCGCGCCGATGAAGATTGCCGAGGCGATTCGCAGCGGCGTCGGAGCGATCGAGGGCATCGCCGGAATGCACGTAGCTCCTCCCGGATATTTAAATGTAAAAATCGATCGTGCCTGGCTGGCCGCCGCGCTCGCGTCGGATGCCAAGCCTCCGGGCGATGTTCCGCAAGGCAAGATTCTGGTCGAGCACTCGAGCATCAATCCGAATAAAGCCGCGCATATCGGCCATCTGCGCAATGCCATTCTGGGCGATACATTCGTGCGGCTGCTGCGCCAATCGGGAAGGGAAGTTGACGTTCAGAATTACATTGACAACACCGGGGTCCAGGTGGCGGATGTGGTGGTGGGATTCGTGCATCTCGAGAAAAAGTCCCAAGCCGAAATTGCAGCACTCGCGGCACAGCCACGTTTCGATTATTACTGCTGGGATCTCTATGCCCGAGCATCGCAGTGGTACGCCGAAGACAAGCAGAACTTGCAGACGCGATCTGCCGTCTTGCACGCAATCGAACAAGGCGGGAATGAAACCGCGGCGATTGCCGATCTGATTTCCACAGCCGTGCTGCGGCGACATTTGGAGACGATGGATCGCCTCGACATCGAATACGATTTCCTGCCCCGCGAGAGCGAAATCTTGCACCTGCATTTTTGGGACGCTGCGTTCACGAAATTGAAAGAGGCTGGAGTCCTCCTCTTCGAAACGGATGGAAAGAACAAAGGTTGCTGGGTGATGCGCCGGGCGGGAACGGCAAGGGCCGCGGGCGCAGAGTTCGCCGAGGACGGAGCAGAGAACGCAGAGAAAAACAAAGCATCCGCAAAGCCGCCAGTTGAAGATGGCGATAAGGACTCAATCAGGGTGGTTGAGCCGATTGAAGGGGTCGACATACGAACTGCGGGTCGGATTTCTGAAGACGATCAGAAAGTCATTGTGCGCTCCAACGGCACGGTCGGCTATGTCGGCAAAGACATCGCCTATCACATGTGGAAGTTTGGACTGCTGGGGCGCGATTTCGGGTACCGGCGCTTCTATCGGTATCCCAACGAGCATGATTGCTGGATTTCGAGCACCGACGGCGAGAAAGATCATCCGCGCTTCGGCGACGTCGCCGAAATCTACAATGTCATCGATGCTCGGCAGTCCGAAGCGCAGAGCACGGTCATCGAGGCCCTGCGCGAACTCGGACATAATGAAGCCGCCGATCACTACACGCATTTTTCTTATGAGATGGTCGCGCTGACGCCGCGCTGCGCGGCCGAACTCGGATACGAGCTCAGCGAGGAAGACAAAGCCCGGTCTTATATCGAGGTCAGCGGGCGGAAAGGTTTCGGAGTAAAAGCCGACGATTTGCTCGACCGGCTCATCGCTTCAGCCAAGACCGAAGTCGATTCGCGGCATCCGGAAATCGCGGACGTGGAACGGCTGGCCATCGCGACGCAGATCGCCATCGGCGCGCTCCGCTACTTCATGCTGAAGTACACCAAGCAGTCGGTGATTGCTTTCGACTTCAAAGATGCTCTGAGTTTTGAAGGCGAGACTGGCCCCTATGCGCAGTATGCCGTAGTGCGGGCCAGCAGCATTTTCCGCAAAGCAGGAATTGATCTGGAATCCTATGCAACTGAGATCGCCCGTAATCTTGCGTCGGCCGATGTCGGCAAGTATCTGGCGGAGTCCGACGAAATCTGGGAATTGTGGCTGGCTTGCTCAAAGACGTCGTATGTGATTGATCAGTGTATCTCGACCGCCGAGCCTGCGTATCTGGCGAAACACGTTTTTCAGCTGGCCCAGCTCTTCAACACTTTCTACCACCATTATCCGATCCTGAGCGAAGCCGACGAGAATAAGAAAATATTCCTGCTGGCCACGGTTTCGGTGGTTCGCCGGGAACTAATACGGTCCCTCGGAGAAATGGGCATCACCGTGCCTCCAGTCATGTAGAATGCGGGAAACTCGCCGGAACGATCGGCAGACCTTCGGCCATCAAATTCCTTGGACGTGAACCAGAGAACCAGTGCTGAAAGACCGCAACACTCCTGGCCCCGGCGCATCGGGCTCGGGCTGCTGGCGATCGTGGTGTTTCTCGCGGTAGCAGGTTTTCTGTACCAGAACATCTCTGAAGCTCGCGACCGGCGCTTCAACGCCATGCCGGGCAAGCGCTTCAACATAGGCGCCGAGGGGGCTTCGCTGTACATGCACATCGACTGCATGGGACAGGGAACGCCGACGGTCGTGCTCGATTCCGGTCTCGGCGATTCTTTCATTTCCTGGCAGAAGGTGCAGCCGCAGATTGCGAAGTTGACTCAAGTCTGTTCCTACGATCGGGCGGGAATTGGCTACAGCGATTCGAGCCCACGGCCGCGGACCAGCAAAGTCATCGCCGAAGAACTAAACGCGCTTCTGCAGCGTGCCGCAATTTCTCCGCCTTACATTCTCGTCGGACATTCCATGGGCGGGTACGATGTTCGCGTCTTTGCCGGTCTCTATCGCAGCGAGGTCGCTGGAGTGGTACTGGTCGATGCATCTCATCCCCAGCAGGAGAATCGCCTTCCCATCGAATTGAGCGGCATGGAAGGAAGCTGGCTGCGGGAAGCTGAATTTCTGGAATTCACCATGCCCTTCGGCATACCGCGGTTTCTCGGGCTATGCGAAGAGGATGCCTGGGCGCGCGCCGCCGAATGCAACTTTCATACGGAGCGCGAAGGTGTGAAGGAGATGAAAGCATTCTCCGAGAGCGCGGCGCAAGCCGCGGCCTCGGGTTCGCTTGGTGACCTGCCGCTGATTGTGCTTTCCCACGACCCCGACAGATCCTCAGCGGATCTTCCCCCGAATCTGGTCAAGCCGACCAATGACGCCTGGGAAGCAATGCAGGAAGAAATGGCGCATCTCTCCACACAAGGTTCGCAGATCATCGCCAGGAATAGCGGTCACTACATTCAGGTGGATCGACCCGATGTAGTGATCGATGCCGTTCGCAAGGTAGTCGACCAGGCGAGAGCGTCGCAGACGACATCGCCCAAGCCGTGACGAGCCGCAATTGAATTCGGGTGTAATGCAAGGCCTGGGCTCTCGATCCGGAATGAAAAAGCCCGGGAGATAATCCCGGGCCGTCTTGCGCGAAAACTGATACTTACTTAGCGCTGGCCCCACCGTGGCTGCCAAGCCAGGAAGCCAGCTGCGGTTCCTGCTGCGACTTCAAGTCGACGCAGTTATTGATGCGCTCAATCGATTGCTTGTAAGTGCGTTCCGCGCCTGCGACTTTATGAGCGGTGAAGAATTCCGTCACTTCATCTCTCATACCAGCGTTGCAAAATACGCTGGTCGCGTCGACCACTTCCGCGCTGGCAAACGGTCCTCCTGCCTTATCGACCTCCGGCCAATGCTGCCGGATGAAATCCCAGGCCAGCTGCTGTCCTGCAGGATTGTCCAACACTCCGGTGATCAGCTGCAGCGCATCCTGCGATCGGACTTCGGGGGAGATGGCATAGTCCAAGGTTCGCTCCAGCAACTTCGGATTGCCAAAGTCAGAGAGGCTCTCGAAGTACATGTAATATTCTTCCGGCGATTTCGCATTCTTCATCGCCGTCACGAGCTGGTCATAGAACGCGCTATCGCCATTGAGGGCGGCCAGCCGTAATGCGCTGAACAACATCTCCCGATCCACCGATGCCGGATCAGCCATGCCTTTTTGCGCCAGAGAGCGGGCTTCGGCCAGCGCCTGCGGGTCACGCGCGTTGTAACCGAGCGCATGAAACAAGTGTGATCGCAAGTCTTTCTGTTCATCCGTGTCGCTCAGCTTTGGCTCCCATCCCAGTTGATTCATGGCGGGAGTGAGCAACTCGCTGAGCCATGCACGATAGGCTTCGCGATCGCTGTCGCTCACCAGATAGCGTTCGATATAGCCCAGCCGGCGAAGAACATCGTCGAGCACTGCGCGGTTGCGGTCCGATTGCAGGCCTTGCGCGAAGGCCAGGTAGTCGCCGACCGGCTCGCGTCCGACTTGCACCGATGCCCAAATATCGCTCTGCAGCGCAATCCGCTCCGCCGGACTCAGCTTCGTCTCCGCATCGCGGGCCATTGCCCGCACCGCATTCTCTTCGTAACCGGCGCGATAGTAGCCGGTCGCCCCCGCATTCGCGATCACCCAGGTTGAGCAGCCGGGCAGCGTGAAGGATTCTTCTTTCTTCGTAAGCAGTTCGCATTTGGCCGTTTCGCTGGCCGAGCCCTTCATGCACAGCGGAATCTGCCACAGCTGATCGTTCGCAGCTTCGAACTTTGCCCGGTCGTAGTAGTAACGTTGCTGGCGGAGCTCGACCTTGGTCGATTCTCCGCTGCACTGCGTTTTCACATTGACGATCGGCGCGCCCGCCTGCGTCACCCACGTCGGCATGATCTTGTCGACGGGCCTCTTGGACGTCTTCGCTTGCGCATCCCAGAAATCCGCCGCGGTCGCGTTGCCGTACTGATGCTCTTTCAAATAGGCGTTCACACCCGCGCGGAAGGTTTGTTCTCCCAGATAAGCTTCGAGCATGCGCAGCACGGCCGCGGCTTTTCCGTATGCAATTCCGTCAAACAGTTCCGTAATCTGAGCGGGAGTTTCGGCATCCTGATGAATGGGCCGGGTGCTGGCGAGCGAGTCGACATTCAACGTACGGCCAGTGTCGGCTACGTCATCCAGGCTCACGTTCCACTCGGGTTTCCAGGCTTCCACCGGCTTGCTCTCCATCCAGGTAGCGAAGCCTTCGTTGAGCCAGACGTCGTTCCACCACTTCATCGTAACCAGATCCCCAAACCACTGATGCGCCATTTCGTGCGCGATGACTTCGGAAATCTCCTTCTTCAACACGGGCGAGCCGCTTTTTTCGTCGGTCAGCAGAACCAGCTCACGGAAAGTGATGCAGCCCGTGTTCTCCATCGCCCCAGCGGAGAAATCAGGTAAGCCGACGAGGTCGAGTTTGCCGTAGGGATACTTGATCGCGAAATAGTGGTTGTAATACTTCATGATCTCGGTGGCAGCTTCGAGCGCGAATCGTCCCATTTCTTTCTTGCCTGCTGTGGCATAGACGCGAATCGGGATGCCATCGGCCTCGCCCTCAACGTATTCGAAGTTGCCCACAACCAGCGCCACCAGATAGGACGACATCTTCGGAGTCTCGGCAAAACGCACCGCGCGTTTCTCGCCGGGACCGGGCGTGTCGGACAAAATCTTTGTGTTCGAGATCGCCACCATGCCTTGGTCGACTGTCGTCGTAATGTCGAAAGTCGCCTTGTAATCGGGTTCATCAAAAGAAGGGAAGGCCCGCCGTGCGTCGGTTGCCTCAAATTGCGTGGCGGCATATTTGCGGCCCTGATCGTCTTTTCCCAGGTAGAAACCGCGCATTTCGTCATTGAGCGTGCCGGAATAAGTGATGTGAATCTTTGCCGGACCAGCGGCGATCGGCGTAGCGACAGCAAGGACGACCATTTCTTTTTCTTTCTCCGGTGTGACCGTGGCCGTCTGGGTCGCGCCGCCGCTCGAGATCGTGACATCGTGAAATTCAATGTCGGCCGCGTTGAGCGTGATCTCCGAGGTCTGCTTCAGCACCTGGATGTCAATAGTTTCGTCGCCGCCGAAGCTGGCTTTGTCGAGATCGGGCGCGAAGCTGAGCGTGTAATGTTCCGGCCGCGCGATTTCGGGCAGGCGCTGGGCAAAGGCCAGCGGGAACGAGAGGGCAGTAAAACAAATTAGCGCAAGATATCGTTTCATCAATATTCCCCAGAAGGTGTAGTGAGATTCTGTTGCGAACAAACTTCCAATCGCTCGTCAGGCGCAGAGGTGCTGAGCCCTGATACGTGCTGTAATCCGCAAAAGTTCACTTCCGCGACACTACCCGGCCATTCATCACGGTCATCACGCAGCGATTTACGCCAAACCAGTAGGGAATTTCGCGATAGTCGTCTGCGTCGAAAATGGCCAAGTCCGCATCTTTCCCAGCTTCGATACTGCCCTTTCGTCCGGCCAGGCGGAGAGCCCACGCTCCGTTGAGGGTAGCGGCCGCGATCGCTTCCGACGGAGCCAATTTCATTTGCGTGCAAGCCAGCGACATCGCCATGGGCATGCTCGTCGTGGGCGAAGTTCCGGGATTGTAATCGGTGGCTAATGCCACCGGGACGCCCGCATCAACGAGGCGGCGCGCATCCGCATATTGCTTTATCCCTAGAAAGTAATTTACCCCAGGCACCAGCGTAGCTACGGTATCGTGTTTTGCCAACTGCAGAATATCGCCATCGCTCGCGTAATCCAAATGATCGAATGAAGCCGGATTGAATCGCAGCAACGGCTCAAGGGCAGTCTCGGAAAGCTGGCCCACGTGGGCCCGGACTGCCAATCCGTTGCTTTCCGCAGCGACGAAAATCTGCTCCGTTTCTTGCGGACTGAACGCCACTTTCTCGCAAAAAACGTCAACAAATTGGGCGAGCCTCTCCCTCGTTGCACGTGGGATCATCTCTCTACAGACGATCTCAACGTATTTTTGTGAGCAACCCTGAAACTCTTTGGGAACCGTATGTGCCCCGAGGAGCGTCGCCACGACCGTCCCCGGCCACTTTGATGCTGCCTCACGAATCGCCCGAAGCGATTTCAATTCTGATTCGAGCGTCAATCCGTAGCCGGATTTCGCTTCCACCGTGGTCGTTCCATGCGCCGCCATTTGCTCGAGCGCATGGGTGACGTGGCTTGCCAGATCCGCAACAGTGGCATTACGCACGCCGGCGATGCTCGCGCGAATGCCTCCACCGGCCGCCGCGATTTGTTCGTAGGAAGCTCCGGTGATGCGCTTTTCGAAATCGATCAGACGTGGCGTGGTGAAGACCGGATGCGTGTGCGAATCGACGAAACCGGGCAGAACAACCTTGCCGGAGCAATCGACTTCTGTGATCTGCTTGCGATTTTTCTTGATCGTATTCTTAACCCAGGAATCGCGAAGCGCGTCTTTCGTGGTGCCGACGGAAACAATCTTTCCGCCGAGGCAGAGGACGGCGGCGTCTTTGATAATGCCAAGTTCTTTGAGGTCAGGACCGCGACGCGGACCTGGTTTCGCAGCCGGTGAACGCAACGTGAGAAGCTGGCCGATATTGACCAGCAGCGACGTCTCTTGCTTAGGCACTTGTGCTCCGTGCGGGTATGCGTGGCACAGGCGGGGACACCTTTTTCCTCGTAAATTGTGACAGGCAGTCGAAGACGACGCCTGTCTGCGTGCCGCTGCGGTGGGTCTTCACCGTGGCTCCATAGGAACCTTCACACCGCTTTTCCTGGCGAACTGCTTGGCCTCCTCGTACCCCGCGTCGACGTGGCG
>JASHQK010000558.1 GCA_030039195.1 Candidatus Sulfotelmatobacter sp. | reverse complement strand
GGATGTGACATTGATTTGCTGGGCCGCCCTCCCGTCCCTGCGATCAACATATCTCGTACTTCTCCAGCATCAGTGCGACAGCCTCTTCCTGAGGCCGGGCTGTGCGACCGTACCACACCACACCCGACCACCCTTTTTTGCCCCCTTCGGTCAGCCAAGACATTAGGCGGAGGGACCGAGTCGCTTTGCGAAGAGGTCCGCATAGTTGCGGCGACGGCCAGACCGCTCGGAGCACTAAGATTGTTGTGCGAATCGGAAAGGGCCGTGCCCACTGTGCCCAGTTTTGTGCCCACCACCAAACCCTACCAAGTGCGACCGCGCGTTATCGAATCGGCGGAAACCCTTGCTGGGCGCGGCATTGGTCGCATCTGGTCACATCTGGTGACTTTTCGTGTAAGTTATTGATTATTGGTGCGGCAAGTCCTCCGGAGCAATAGGTCGGGAGTTCGAATCTCTCCGGGCGCACCATAGCTCTTGAAATTCTGGCGTCTGAGATCCTTCGCTAATGCTCAGGATTTCGGCTGCGGGCTCTCGCGGCGCTCACGCCCGCAAGGCGCCTCAAGTTCGAATCTCTCCGGGCGCACCATCCTCCTCGCAGGTTCTCACCGCTTAAGTTCCCTGGCCCGCGGCTCGGGATTTCCGCTGCGGGCTCCCGCTGCGCTGCTCCCGCGTTCGCTTACGCCGCCAAAGCGTCTCAAGCTTCTCACACTCTCACGCAAACGGTTCGAGGGTCGCAGTTGCGCTAGGCTGCCCGATTAGCGCATTGGCTGATGGCTGTAGATCGTCCAAGCCTGTCCGGAAAGCTCGGAGGAACCGAAATAGGCGACTCGATACCATACCGGCTGGCCAGCGATATGGAGTTCGGCAGGACCGGGCGGTTCGTAGCCCTCCTGGTGAGAGATGTACCACTCCGGCTTGATCGGGGATGAAGTGCCTTGGGGAACGTATTGCAGTTGCCGATTTATCGCAACTCGCGGCCAGTAGTAAGCGAGTTCAATCCCGGATCGAAAGTCCTGGTTCGACGCCACCACGAGGGGGGATGAGGGCGTTTGCGTTTCCATGAATTCGAGTGCAGCGGTGAATTGTCCTCGGCCCACCTGCAGGAAATTCAAATAAAGCCGCGCTTCGCCGGCCACAAACAGCAGGAGCAGCGCGGCGGCTGCGGCGCGTCCGGCTCGTGATCGCGTCAACCGCGCCAGCATCATCGCCGCCGACGAATATACAAAGGGCAAAAGGACAAGGAAGTATCGCGAGGAAAAGAATATCGTTCGCAGGGCAAACACGCAGATCAGCGGAGTCAGGTAAATGAAGCCGAGAAAAATCGGGAACGGTTCGCCTTTTTTCTCTTCGTCTGCCAGGTGCCAGAAGATCAATATGACCAAAGGGACCAGCACAATCCACACCGTGACGGCTTCCTTGCCCGGCCAGCCGACAGCGAGTGCCAACAATCTTGCGAGCGCATGGAGTACGGGCATGGGATTTCCGCCGAGCTCCCTCATAAATCGAAAGTCGAAAAAATAGAGCAGGGCAAGAACTCCGGCTGGCAAAGAATTGAGCGCGATCCAGAGGGAAATCGATCTGATTCGGTTGGCCCGGCGGGCGACGACGATGAACGATCCCGCTGCCATCGCAAACCAGATCAGGCACGCCGTCAGATGCGACAGAATGGCGAATGCCAGCGCCGTGGAATAGGTCAATCCGAGGAGAAACGAGCGCCGCTTTCCATTTCCCGGTGCAAGCCACCGGATCAGCGCGGCACATGCGAGCACGGACCCAAGCAGCGCGCCAGAATATCCGCGAGCCTCGGACGAAAAGTGAATCAGCGGATACGAGCACGTCAACAAACCTGCGAGAATGACCGCCTCAAGCCGCGACCGGCGCGCCAGCAACCAGTAGCCCGCAGGAACGAGTGCAATGCCCCACAGGACGGAGAGGTATCGATATACCGGACCATGCTGGTGGTTCTTAACCATGTACAAATAGAGCGTATTCAAGTAGTGATTGTTGTCGTTGTGTACGGCAGTAAAGATCTGCCATGGCATTTTGACGGCATTTGCAATCCGCAGCGAGATAATCTCATCCAGCCAGAGATCGTTATGCGTGGCAATAATCCGGAGAACCGCTGCAAGAATCGTCAGGATTGCGAGGAGAAAAAGCGGGATCCATGAGCGCGCGCCGGCCGGGGAGCCTACCGTCTCAGCAGTGACGAGAGCATGATGCCGAGCAGATTGCAGCTCTGCGCCGACATCCTCGATCTGCGGCTCATTTGTAACCGTCACTGTCATCGGCTGCCACTCGGGAATCGAACTGTCATGAATCGGTAGCGCTCGACTGATTCCCCTGTTTTCACGCGATCGCCACAGATGCCGTGTCCCCGGCTACGTAAGCTCGCGTTAGCGCGTCGGATAGGCTCCTGGACTGTCCTTCTTGTCTCCATGGACGGCTTCAAACAGCACCGCCGTGCTGTCTTCATACACGACGCGAAAACGAGGGTCGCCTCGCAACAGGTAAGCGAGCGGCCAGGAATGATTGCTGATTACCAGGTTGGCGCTCTGAAGTTCGGGGCGATTCTGCCAGCCGGCTTCTCCATCCCACAAAGGGAGAGCGCGCAAAATTTCCTCCTGCGCGTGCACGTTGGTGCGCCCATCCATCGCCACGGGAATCTCCGGGACCGCATAGATCAGGAAGCCGCCCCATGAAAGTTCATTCAACATGGGACCTTGCAGATGATTTTGATGAATGTAGCTGACCGCGCCCAAGGGGTAAGTTTCGGCCACCTGCCGCAACAATCGCTGGGAAGTCAAAGACCAGATGCCGGCGCCGATCAGCAACAGAAGTGCAACCGAACCCGCGACGGCCGACCACGTCCCTAGACTGATTGCGACGCGCTTCCGGGACGCCTGATCTTCCTCGCCGTCGTAGCTCGCGATGATCACCGCGGACAAGACAGCTACCAGCCACGCTTCACGCAGCGACCGAAATCCCATCCATGCCGCCCAGGCGAGCAGAACAACCCAAGCGGTGCGCAAGGGGCGAATTCTGCCCAGCGCAAAACAGGCGAGCATGAGCAACGATAGAACCGCCCAATCATTCAGCGAGCGGAAATGCATGGCATGGAACTCGACAATAATGTCGTAAATCTTCGCGTCGCGTGCGTACTTAAATACGTCAGCGAACAACTTTGGACCGTAAGGATTCACCACCGTTCCGACACACGAGCTGAAAAACACGAACCAGAGTTGGCGATGGAAACCATCAGGCGCAGATACCGGCGCGCGCGTCACTCTCAATAATCGGTCGAGAATCGGCTCGGCACAGAAGACGCCAAGAAGAAATAATCCCAGGACGAACTCAATGTGAATATTGGCCCAAAGAATGAAAAGCCCCGGCAAAATCCAAAGCAGGCGGGCATCGAATCTGCGCTGCGCCAGAACGAGGACATAAAGTTCCAGCACGAAAAACACGAGCGTTAAGGTTCCGGGCCGAGGAGGCAACGCTGCGGCCATAGCCAGCATGGCGAGAGCCGTGAGACCCACAGCCTTCCAAAAATGCGGAGTTAAGGCCCGTACCATGCCGAACATTATGGCGGTTACCGCCAGACGCATCAGCATCTCGAACCAGACGATGCTCGACAGATCAAACTGTGAAACCACCCAGTACGAACCCAGGTCGAAAATCCAGCTGTAATCAACCCAGGGCCGGCCCAGCGTGCTGGCCGAGAATGGGTCCACGCGGGGGATGCGGTGATTCTGGACAATCCACTCGCCAGTCCGCATGTGCCACCAGATATCGGGATCCGTCAGCCGAGCATGCTTGATGAAGAACAGAGGCAGCGCGGCAAACAGGCAGGTCAACGCGGCCCACAGAAAAGGCTGGGATGAGGCGATGGCCCGAAGCTTATGTGGCCAGGATTCGGAAGCTGACGCTGGACTCACTGTTTCATCCTGGCTGGCGACCTCAGTTGGCACCGATCATCCTCGCTTTCAACTTGTTCTGAAGCTTCCTCTGAAGCTGAACGCACCAACCGCCAATGAGCCGACGAAAATTGATGATTGAAAGTGCAGTCTAACAAACAACTTCGCTCGGAACTGCGGGCGGAGAAGCAGCTATGATTACGGTTGTAACCTTTGGCGGGAACGAAAAGGCAAAATGCCGCATAACGAATCAAAGGTCATGACCTACGACGCACTTCTGGTGGTTTCCTTCGGCGGTCCGGAGTCTCGCGAAGACGTAATCCCATTTCTGGAGAATGTTCTGCGCGGCAGAAATATTCCGCGTGAACGCATGCTGGCCGTCGCCGAGCACTATTACCACTTCGACGGCAAGAGTCCGATCAACCAGCAAACGCGCCAGCTTATTGCTGCGATCAAGAACGAATTGGCCGAGCACGGGCCGCAATTACCGGTCTATTGGGGCAATCGCAACTGGCACCCCATGCTCGCCGACACTCTGCGCGACATGAAGCAAAACGGCGTCGCCCGCGCGCTGGCCTTCGTCACGTCAGCTTACAGCTCCTACTCAGGATGCAGGCAGTATCGAGAAGACATCATTCGCGCTCAGAATGAAATCGGTCCAGGCGCACCGCAGATCGACAAATTACGCGTGTTCTTTAATCATCCGGAATTCATCGCCGCCAACGAAGACCGTGTACGCCAAGCATTGGCGCAAGTTCCTGCAAATTCGCGACAAAACGTTCAGATCGTTTACACGGCGCACAGCATTCCCCTTTCCATGGCCGGCACATGCGACTACGTCGGACAATTGGAAGAAGTGCGCCGGCTGGTCTCGGAGCGGGTGGGCACGAGCAATCATGTTTTGGTTTATCAGAGCCGCAGCGGAGCGCCCGGCCAACCCTGGCTTGAGCCCGATATCCTTGATCACTTGCGTGAACTGAAGGCGCAAAATCTTTCGAGCGCGGTCGTGCTCGCGCCGATCAGCTTTCTCTCCGATCACATGGAAGTGCTGTACGATCTCGACATCGAAGCGCGGCAGCTTTGTGAATCTCTTTCGTTGCCGATGGTGCGGGCGAAAACGGTCGGCGTGCACCCGAAATTCATTGCTATGATTCGCGAATTGATTCTTGAACGAACGAATCCGGGAACCGCCCGACGCGCGTTGGGGGCGCTTGGACCGCGCGAGGATCTTTGCCGGGAAGATTGCTGTCCAGCGCCGCAGCGGCCGGCAAGTCCGACTTCCGCTTAGCGGTGGGCAACTGGAGTTTTCGGCGCTTCGTAGTCTGTGGCTTTCGGACATCCCTCAACCAGGCGCATGGTATCGAGAATCGTTTTGATGACTGCGCTATTGCCCATCGCGGTGTTGAGCATCACGTGATAGAGAGAGCGAGTCGGCCAGTCGGCGTTGAAGTAGTGCTTGATGTATGCGATGCGCTCACGGTCCACCGAGTCCACGATTTCAGCGGCCTCGTGCGCGCTGCGTCCCTGGGCGACGGTGCGACGAATTTT
>JASHQK010000557.1 GCA_030039195.1 Candidatus Sulfotelmatobacter sp. | reverse complement strand
CACGGCGCAGGAACAGCAGAGCGCGTCTAAGTTCATTCTCTCTGGGATTGCTGAGGTCGGGGCGGCGGACAATGCTCTCGAATGCTACGCGATATTCATCGAATTCAAGATGATGGAATTCGCTGCGCAGAAATTCGGCTATGACTTCGTCTTCGGTAAGCTGCCGCAGTAACCGGACCCGGCGATAATCGCGACTCTCTTGCGATCGCTCGCTATCCTCCACAAAGAACGGGATGAGCAAAACCGCCAGCAATGCCAGCATCAGCACGAGCTGGATCAGAATGACCTGTCGCAGATTTGCCGTGGAAGGCACAGATTCCGGCGATGAAAATCCCGCTGAAGGCCAACTGCACCCAGCTGGTGTTCGCGACCTTGCGCGACATTTCGTGAGTGATGATGACGGAACTGATGGCGAATACACCCGCTGTGACCGCTTGCAGAATCAGCAATGACGAAATTGTGCTCGTGCTCCAGTGCTCGAACTGAGTACCGAAAATTGGGTCGGTGAAGAATACGAATGGATCGGACCGGCGATTGAAACGGAACAGGCGCGCATCGACCGCGCATTATCATTCCTGGCGCCGATTTGCGAGGCTCTGGAGCAAGCCGGCCCGGTGGTGGTGATCAAGTCTCTCGACCATTGGCCCGATCTGGGCAGCGATCTCGACCTCTATACCAAGGCCCCAGCTCGCGATGTCGTGGCGATTCTGCGCGATAGTTTCCTCGCCAAAGTCGCGAAGCGGAGCTGGGGCGACCGCATGGCGAACAAGTGGAACTTCGAAGTTCCCTGCTTGCCGGAGCCGATCGAAGTGCACGTGCGCCGGCTGGGCCAGATGGGCGAACAGAGCCTGATTGGCGACTCGGTTGTGGCGCGCTCTGCGCCATTGCCCTTCGGCGCCTACAGGTTTCGCGTGCCTTCGCCGGAAGATCGCATGATTCTCAGCACGCTGCAGCTGATGTTTCGCCATTTCTATATTCGTTTGTGCGATATCGCCGATCTGGCGCAGTCGCTGGAGAGCGGCACGATCGACTTCGATTACTTGCACTCGCTCACGAAAATGACCGGGCTGTGGCATGGCCTTGCGACATATCTCAAAATCGTTTCCGATTATGCCAGGACTTATCGCGGGAAGGGCGTGCCCTTGCCGGCCTTTCTGCTGGCAGCAGCACATTTTGGAAATGAGAAAGTCCGGTTCGGCAGGAAGTTCCTTCGCATTCCCATCGTTCCGCATTCAGCAAGGTTCTACGCTGCCGAATTGAAAGAACTTTTCTGGAGCGGCGAGATCCGCAGCACGCTTCGGCTGGGGCTCTTCCCCCTGCTGGCAACTGCGGCTGCAATCGAGTATCGAATCACCGGAAGCGATAAGGGAATCTGGTAGGACGCGTCAGATTGCCGTTCGTCAGTCCGTTGCCCTACAGGCTTCACCGGATTGCGAGTGCAACTCTGGCTTCCTATGGTGCAAACAGAGATATGCAGAGGGCCATTGCGCGAGGGTAGGAGTCGGTCTGCAGGAGAAGGTGGGTCCCCAGTTGGTTCGGATTCTCGTAGTGGACGATAATCCAACAGTTCGTCATTATTTGCGTGCCATTCTTGAGCAGCAAAGCGCTTGGCAGGTGTGTGGGGAAGCCCGAAGCGGAGAAGAAGCGCTCGAGAGAGTGCAGAATTCCCCTCCGGACGTAGTGCTGTTAGATTTCCGTATGCCGGATTTGAATGGCCTGGATGTGGCGCGGCAGATCAGCCGCCAGTATCCGGAGATTCCCATCCTCATGGTGACGGTTCATCTATCCAGCCAACTGGCAGCGGAAGCGAAAGCGGCGGGAATTCGCGGGGCGTGTGCGAAATCCGATATCGGCTCGGTGGTCGAGGCGGTGGATGTTCTGCTTCACAATGGCACCTACTTTCCTCCTCCCATGGCGCAAGACAGCGCTGAAATGTGAGTATCGAGGTACAGGATTCCCTGTATTCAGTGTGGGTTTCATGTCTGCCATGCTGGAACGCTTGTTTGCGTGCGGATCTACGAATGCAACCTCTTAGTTCGGTGTCACTTGTCGAAAATCGCAAGGCCATGACTGCGACTACCCGGATCTTACTCGTCGATGATCACCCCATCGTCAGAGAAGGTTTGCGAACGGTCTTGCAGCGGCATACAGGATGGGAAGTTGTGGGGGAAGCTGCGAATGGGGTGGAAGCGCTGGAGCAGGCGGAGCGTCTGCGTCCCGACGTGATTGTGCTCGATATCACCATGCCGCGGTTGAACGGACTGGAAGTTTGCCGCCTGGCACGGCAGAGAATTCCGGCCACCGAAATTTTGTTCGTCACGCAGCACGATTCGCCGTACATGATGAAGGAAGCACTGAATGCGGGAGCAAAGGGGTACGTCGTCAAATCCAATGCCGCGCGCGATCTGGTGCACGCCATTGAAGAGGTGAGTCAACATCGAACGTTTACGGCGCTCGCGCGCCCGGAAAGCGGCGGCCCGTCCAACCCTGCGGCACCCGTTTTGTAAACGTGGAATCGTAAGGAGCAGCCATGAAGACCCGAATTCTGCTTGCGGATGATCATGAAATCGTACGCCGCGGATTGTGCGCCCTGCTGCAAAGGCACGAGGGCTGGGAAGTTTGCGGCGAGGCGACGGATGGACGCGAGGCAGTGGAAAAAGCCAGGCAACTTAAACCCGATGTCGTGATCGTCGACATCGGCATGCCGAACCTGAATGGCTTGGACGCGACTCGCCGAATTCTGCAGCAGGATCCCGGCTCCAAGGTGATCGTGCTGACGGTGACGGATGCCGATCAGGTGATCCGCGAGGCGCTCGATGCCGGGGCGCGCGGTTTCGTGCTGAAGTCCGACGCTGCCCGCGACTTGGTTTCCGCCATTGAAGCTTTGCAGGGCAAACGCATGTTTTTTACTCCCCGAGTCAACGAACTTCTCCTCGCCGGATTCCTCGAGAAAGGACAGGTCATGTCGAGAAATCAACCTCCCATGCTGCCGACATTAACCGCTCGCGAACGTGAGATCACCCAGCTGCTGGCCGAGGGCCGGAGTTCGAAAGAAGCCGCTTCGCTGCTGAACCTCAGTACCAAAACTGTGGAAACGCACCGCAGCAACATCATGCGAAAGCTGAGTCTGCACTCCATCCGCGACCTGGTGGTCTACGCCATCAAGAACAAGATCATTCAGATCGATATGCCGCCGGAGGCAACTGATATGGCCGCAGCTGCGGCCCCGGTTCACCGCACCGACTCGCCCGTGTAGATACCGCTCCGCGTCCGCACCTGAAGTTGAGGATAACCGGGAGCGTTCGCCACTACCTTGATGGGATGATAGTCTGCGCTCACATTCTGAATGTGAGACGTATAGGCGATCACGTATTGATTGCGGATGTCGTGCGCCAAATTACGCGTGATATCGCTGACCTCATCGAGACTTGTCGGAAAGAAAGCCGCTCCACCAGTCGCGTCAGCCAATTCCTGGAGTGCGCGTCGGCCTTGCGGCTGCTGGCCGACGAGGCCGATCGCGTAGAGGGTTGGCGCGTTTTTCTGCTGCAGGTCCTGGAGCGTTTCCTCGAAAGTTTCGCGACTCATGTTGTCTTGACCGTCGGTAATCACGAGAAGGACTCTCTTGTCGAGGTGAGCATTGTTCTTCAAATGGCGGGCCGACGCGACGATGGCGTCATAGAGAGCCGTGCTGCCCTGAGCTGAAGTCTGATTCAACGCGCTTTCCAGCAAGTGGATGTCGGAGGTGAAATCCTGATCGAGATAGGAATTTTCGCTGAAGTTCACGATGAAGACTTCGTCGTCGGGATTGCTGGCGCGAATTAGATTCAAAACTGCTTGATTGATCTGTTGGCGCTGGGCGCGGATCGATCCGGAGTTGTCGACGATGATTCCCATGGCTACCGGGACGTCCTGGCGGCGGAATGAAGTGATGGTTTGCGGCAAGCCGTCTTCAAACACAGAGAATCCGCCGCGATCGAGGTGAGCGGCCAGCTGGCCGTGTGCATCCACGACGGTCGCGTGCAGCACAACTTCATCCACTTGTTTGCGGAACACGAACGTGCCGGCACCCTGGTCGGGCACGGGCTCAACGGAGGGTTGCGCAGTCTGCCCCGTCGCTGCAGGAGTTGGACTCGGCTGTATGCTCTGTGAGCTTGATTGCGCCGGCGACGCTGGACTCGCGGTCGCAGTCGCGCTCTGGCCTCGACTGGCGACCGTCATGGCCAGCACAGCGGCAACCAGGGCGGCAGCGCCCTTTCCCGACCGTACGACGCGATCAGGTCTGCGCGAGGCTCGCAGCGACGCTATGAACCCACGTTTGGACCAATCTGTGTACCGCGCGAAAAGACGCATCCGATCCTCCTCGGCGTCTTTGGATGCGGTTCGTGGCTTCCATGCCACGGATTTTGCGCGGCTTGAACTCTAACCGGCAGTTCCCTTAAGAATGGCCTCGGGAATAGCAGCCAGAGGGTCTACCCCAAACCCCTGATTGTTGCTGGGTGAAAGTGGTCTGATGCTGGAACCAGTATTCCACGGCAATTCCGAAGTGCAGAAAGGTGGAAAACTTTACCTGAGCGCCGGAAAAGGGGCTCCGAGCAAAGCTCTTTCTGCACAACGAATTAACCATTTGGCATCATTTGTGCACTCTCATTCGATCACACAGCCTTTGCAGCCTTCACTGCGCGTCCACTTCGATCTCAGTAGTTGTGGGGGGTGAGGAATGGACATACTGCGAATTTTTATTGCGGACGACCACGAGGTCGCGAGAAAGGGCATTCGTGCCCTGATTGAAACCCATCCCGGATGGGAAGTTTGTGGCGAAGCGGGCGACGGGCGCGAAGCCGTAAAGGCCGCGGCTCGTCTGAAACCCGAGCTGGTGCTGCTCGACATTGGAATGCCCAGCCTGAACGGCTTGGATGCGACCCGCCAGATTTTGGCGGAATCGCCCGATACTTGCGTCTTGGTTTTAACGATGCACGATTCCGAACAGGTCGTGCGCGAGGTTCTGGCGGCGGGTGCGCGCGGATTCCTGCTGAAATCGGATGCCGGTCGCGATCTGGTTTCGGCGATAGAAGCGCTGCAGGCGCGCCGCACGTTCTTTACGACCAAAGTCGCTCAGCTTGTTCTCGAGGGATATTTGCATCCTGGACCGGAAACCGAACTGCCGGGGCGCAGCGTTCTGACGCCGCGGGAGCGCGAAGTGATCCAGTTGCTGGCCGAAGGCAAAACCACCAAGGAAGTTGCCAACACTTTAAACCTTAGCGTGAAAACCGCGGAGACGCATCGCACCAATCTGATGCGCAAACTCGATCTCCATTCTGTGGTCGATCTCACGCTCTACGCCGTGCGCAACGGAATCGTGCACGTCGCCTGAGAAGCTTACGCTTCCGACGGTTCTAACCACAGAGGGCACCTGGCATCACAGACGAATACTCGCTCTGTGGAAGCCGTGTGCCCTCTGTGTTCTTCATTTGGGGGGAAAAAGAAGGGCGATCGTGAGGGTCGGAATGTTGGCCGCGCCAACGTTAACCCATGATCGCCCGATCCGTTGGACCACGTCTTTCGGGCTCGACGGAGGAACCTTTCAACTGTGACTCTATCTCACCTCAGATCATGTTCGAATACTGTGGATACCGTATTTTTCTGCGACCGACATCCATAGCCGCGCTCTTGAATGTGCTAACCCCACAGAAATGCTAACTTTGTCTCCCTCAAGAAACTAAGCAAGAAAGCAAAAGGGGAGCCCTTACAGCCCGGCTCCTCAGTCCCAGACTGCGCTCCCCAGATGTTTGGCAAGCCCCTCCCCCGAGGTACTCGCCAAGACTGACTTGTATTTACCTGAAAGCACAATACAAACGAAATAGGGCAAAGAATGTAGACTCCGGGCAGTATCCCCATTAGTGTCAATGAGCTATTACCGTCGTTGCCCCGAGGCTGGACTCTCGTTCTCCGCACTGACGCGAAACAATGGGCAAGGCGTCTAACGAGTTTTCAGCCATGCTTCACGGCTGCGCGGTGATCTGCTTTCCCTCGTACTTCACCACGCGATCGGGATTCTTCTCAGGTTCGATTCCGGCACCGTGCGCCTGGCGCACGAACACGATGCGGAACGTGCGGCTTTGCAGCATGCCCGGGAATTCGCCCTTGCGATCGCCGATGGTGAGCACTTGCCGCGATTCGTCCCAGTGAAAAGGAATGGTCGCGTAGAGGCCGTTTTCGTAGTTATAGGTATCGTTCTGGTCCTCGTAGAGGGTGAAGTTCCCGTCAACGCCGCGATACACGCGGATTTCGATCGGATCAGCGGACTTTTCCGTCGACCACTCGATTTCCGGGCCCATCGGCACGATCGAGCCCGCGCGCACGTACAGCGGCATGCGATCGAGAGGAGCTGGAACGGTAACGGTTTTTGCGCCTTCCGTCGCCGCGCCGTCCCAGAAGTCGTACCACTTGCCTGCGGGCAGATACAGCTCGCGCGTTGTCGCGCCCGCGTGCGTCACCGGGTTCGCCAGAAATGCCGGTCCGTACATGAATTGATCGCCAATATTGGCGGCCAAGGGGTCGGCGCGAAAATCCATGACCAGCGGCCGCATCGGCGTATAGCTTTCGCTGGTGGTCATCCAGGCGAGCGAGTAGGTGTAGGGCAGGAGTCGATAGCGCAGGCGGTCGTAGGCAACGAGAATCTTCTGCGCCTCCGGCCCATACGACCACAATTCGTTGGCATCTGGATTGACGCGCGTCCCGTGCACGCGGAAGATCGGATTAAACGTCGCCCATTCGAACCAGCGCACAAAGAGCTCGCGAAACGCCGGATCGCTCGGGCTGCCGACAACGAATCCGCCGATGTCAGTCGTCCAATAAGGAATTCCTGAGAGCGCGAAATTCAGACCAGCCGGGACCTGTCGGCGAAAAGTGAGCCAGTCGGAAATAATGTCGCCGGACCACGCCGTGACCGCATTTCTTTGCGATCCCGCAAACGCCGACCGCGAGAGAATGAAAACCCGCTTCTGATCCGAAGCCTGCCGCTGTCCGTTGTAAACCGCACCCGTATCGAGCAGCGGATAATCATTCACATAGCGATCGCCGCTGCCGGCCGCCAGTTTGTGACCGAGCAGGATGTTCTCCTCCTGGCCCTCGGTTTCCGGTTCGGTCGTATCCATCCACCAGGCGTCGAGGCCAATAGTGAACAATGCTTTGTTCACCTGATCCCAATAAAATTTCCGCGCGTCAGGATTCGTAGCGTCGTAAACGGCCATGCCATCGGCGTGATAGGGCGGCTTGGCGAACTTGAATTTGTCGACGAACCATCCCTCCTTGTCCATGTAGTCGTAATTCGCCGAGCCGGGCTCGAAAAATGGCCAGATGGAAATCATCAGATGAAAGTGGTCGGCATGGAGCTGGTCGACCATCGCCTTCGGATCGGGATAGTTCTTGTTGAAGACGAACTCGCCCTTTCGATTCCACCAGAACCAGTCCTGCACGATGTTGTCGGCGGGAATGTGCAGGTCGCGATACTTCTTCGCCACCGCGAGAATCTCTTCCTGCGACTTGTAGCGATTCTTGCACTGCCAGAAACCGTACGCCCACTTGCCGAACAGAGGCGCTCCTCCGGTCAATTCGCGATAGTCGGCGACGATCTTGTCCAGGTCGGGTCCATAAAAAAAATAGTAGTCGACCGCGTCGGCGACCTCGGAACTGATGTAAAGATAATTCGCGAACCGATTATTAAAACGGCTGCGCGACTGGTTGTTCCAGAAAATGCCGTAGCCTTTGCTCGACACCAGCAGGGGCACGGAAATGTTGGAATTGTCCTGCGAAATATCGACCGACTCACCGCGATAATTCCACACTCCCGCCTGATGCTGGCCCAGGCCATACAACCCTTCATGCGAACCATAGATGTTGACGAAAGCCTCGGCCCGATACGTCTGCTCCCCGTTGACTGTTTCAGCCGTGAGCCAGCGGTTCGCATCTTCGACAAGTTGTGTGCCATCGAGTTCGCCATAGGTGATGGCGCCATCGATTTTTGCAACCGTCACTTTCAGGCGCGCGGTCGTGATCGTGATTTCGTCCGAAGCCTCCTGCATCGACCACTGCGGCGTGTCCCAAGCGGTCTTGGTAACGACAAAATTCGGGTGCTCGGAGAAATCAGAATTTGGAGCATAGAGGACATGGATGATCGAATCGCTGCAGATCTGCAATTTCAGGAAGCCGGTTTGTTGCGTTAAGACGGCCGCGTCTGACTGTTTTTCGACGGACGTGACTGGATTGCGTGGCCGCCACTGCGCCTGCGCAATCTGAAATGTCATCAATAAGAGAGAGATTTGGATGACGGCAGAACGGAATCTGGGCATGAAAGGTCCTCGAGCGAGCTAATCCTACTCGCAATGGAAACGGTTACAAAGCAGAATTTGCCGCAAGAAAAACGATTGTTTCATCGCCGGCTTAGGCACAAATAGCACGAACGTACACGAAGGAAACCGGTGTGTTCCTTCATCGCGGCCCTGTGTCCTTCGTGATGAGCGAATTTCATGAAACGGCGCGAGCGCTCCTTACGTCCGTAGCCGCAAATAGCGATTGGCGTTTCCGTGGCAGATGTCGGCGATCATTCTGCCGAGCAGCGCGTCGTCATTCGGCAATTCGCCCCGCTCCGCGTCGCGGCCAACGAGGTCACAGAGAACCCGCCGGAAATATTCATGCCGCGGATAAGACATGAACGAACGCGAATCCGTCACCATACCGACGAATCTTGATAGCAGCCCGGTATTCGAGAGCGCGTCGAGCTGCGCTGTTATGCCATCCTTTTGATCAAGGAACCACCACGCGCTCCCGTATTGCAGTTTGCCGGGCTCGTCGCTCTGAAAACTCCCCATCAGAGTTGCCATCGCGAACGTGTCGGCGGGATTTACATTGTAGAGAATCATGCGCGGCAGAGCATGCTCTCGCGCCAGCAGATCGAGATACGTGGCTAACGGCCCGAGTTGTGGCCAGTCTCCAATCGAGTCAAAACCCGTATCGGCGCCGACTCTCTGCCGCGCCAAGGTATTCACGTTGCGCAGCGCGCCGAGATGTAATTGCTTGGTCCATCCTTTTTCGGCGTCGAGCCGTCCGAAAAACAGCATCAGGAAGGAAGCGAACTGCAAATGCTCGTCCTGATTCACCGGCTTGCCCGCGCGGGCTTGCGCGAAGATTCTGGCTGCAGTTCGCTCCGAGCATGGAGTCGCAAAGCAATAATTCAAGCCATGATCCGAGAGCCGGCAGCCTAGCGAATGGAAGTAGTCGTGCCGCTTGTGCAGTGCATCAAGAAACGAATTCAGACTTCGAATGTTCACATTCGCCGACTTCTCCAATTGCTTGAGCCAGGGCGCAAACTCCGGAGTTCCAATCGCGAGGGCGCGGTCCGGACGAAAGCACGGATAGACTCGCGCCCACAGCTTCGATTTCGCAATCTGCTGATGGTAGCGGAGATCGTCGACCGGATCGTCGGTGGAGCAAAGCGCTTCCACTCGAAACTTGCGCAGAATCTCCTGTGCCGTCAATTTCTCGAGCGCCGCATTGGCACGCTTCCAGATTGACGGCGCCGAAGCTTCATCCAACAGATCGGTGATTCCGAAATAACGCTGCAATTCCAGGTGCGTCCAGTGATAGAGCGGATTGCGCAGCGTGTAAGGCACGGTGCGCGCCCACGCCAGAAATTTCTCGTAAGGAGTCGCATCGCCGGTGCAGAA
>JASHQK010000556.1 GCA_030039195.1 Candidatus Sulfotelmatobacter sp. | reverse complement strand
TCATCGAGAAAAAGCAGATCCGGATCGCCGCAAATCGCCAGCGCGAAAAGCACCCGCTGTTTCTGACCTCCGGAGAGTTCGGCGAACTTTCGGTCGAGGATTTTTTCCAGTCCGGCTATGGCCAGAACGTCGGAGGCTGCCATGGGCTTGCGGTAATAGCTTGAGAACAGATCAATATGCTCCCGAACCCGCAAAGTCTCCGGAACGCGGCCGACCTGCAACATTGCCCCTGATCTCGTCCGGTTTTCGGGATTCGTAGGCACGCCGCCGAAAACTCGGACTTTTCCACTGCTGGGCGGCATAAGCCCGAGCAGGAGTTTCACGGCCGTCGTCTTGCCGGCTCCGTTCGGCCCGAGCAGGGCAACGATTTCTCCCGCGCGAACGCGGAAGTTTACTGCCCGGAGCGCAGGTACCGGCCCGTAGTTCTTGTTGACGGCTTCGAGGCTGGCCACGACCGATGGCCGCACGGGTGCAACGCCGCTCTGAACTTGTGTGAGGGTTGCGTTCATTTAAGCTCCTGTCGGGGCTTCGGCGATTCTTGGCGAGGCTTCTGTTTCAACCGTTCCGACCCTGCCCGCATCATGGAGCAGGGCATGGCGAAGCACCAGTGCCATCCATCACCCGGCCACCGTGACAAATGTCACCCCGGGCGAACGCCGGAAAGTTTTAAAACTGAGGAGCAAGAGATCATTCGCCCGCGGCTGCATCAGGTTGGGGGAGTTCGGGGCAAATTGCCCTGGAGCGCTCGAGGTGTGTTACGAATTCCGAACAAAGCTATGAAATCAACCAAGTTTGTGAATGTCCGAAGAGCGTAACTCGAGCCAGAGACTCCACGATGGAGGCCGCATCTGCTGAGCCATCGGGACTGTTCGGATTTTGTAACAGCCTGGGAAACCTTGTCCTGGTGTGGTAAAAATCACCGCCAAAGCTGTGCAACTCTGCTATCATGCCGCGCAATTGTTGGAGGTCCCTGATGTTGCCAGCTGGAAAGAGTTTACGCACGCTGCGCGAAAAGCTAGGTCTCACAATGCGCGATGTTGAAAATTCAAGCGCCCGCATTGCAGAGAAATACCGCAATGAGGAGTTCTTCATTCCCCCCAGCCGACTTTCTGATATTGAAACAAAAGGAATCTTGCCCAGCATTTTTCGTTTGTACGCACTAGCCGTGATTTATCGGAGGGACCTCCGCGAGTTGATGTCGTGGTACGGAGTGGACATGAATAATATTGCGGCTGACTTGGGACTGGTCTCGCCGCCCAAATCGCACGTTTGCGACGCTCTGACGGGCCTCGCGTCTGTGCAGGTCCCCGTGCGTATGGATCCCGGGTTTGATGAGCGCCGGACTGCAAATCTCGGCCGGTTGGTGGAGCAGTGGGGACTCGTACCGCTGACCTATCTGGCGCAATTTGCCAGCTCGGGTTTTACCTACGGCTACGTCGGGACACAGGATTTCACGATGTATCCCATATTGCCGCCCGGCAGTTTCGTGCAGGTGGATGAGTCCAAGAGCCGGGTTGAGGAAGGTTCCTGGCGGTCAGAATATGAGCGCCCCATCTATTTTGTCGAGACGCGCGACGGTTACACCTGCTGCTGGTGCAGTATGCGCCGCGAAGACATCATTCTGCAGCCACACCCGCTGTCGCCGGTGCCGGTACGTGTTTTGCGGCATCCTCAGGATGCGGAAGTGCTCGGGCAGGTGGTGGGCGTGGCTATGAAGCTGACGGAATGGCGCGCGCTGGATGGCGCTTCAGGCTCGAAAGCGCCGCCAGCACTGAATTGAGATGGGCTGCCGAGGGCGGATGCTTGTGCCCGGCCGGCAGCAGGTCCTCGAAGTGATTCTGCATTGCCTTCACGTAGGCGGCTGCCGAGGCAGCGCTGGCCGAGCGTGAAATTTCCAAATCTTCTTCCAGAACAGCGAGAGGCGTTTTCAGAATCGTGGCCACGATTTCCGCGTGAGCGGCTCTGAGCGCTTTCTCGGCCGCTTGCCTTCCGTAAACCGAGTTCATTCCCCAATGTTCGTAGCCATCATTCCCGCGCCGTAAAGAGGCGAGATAAGCCAGTTTCGCCAACAATCCTGAGACCGCCGAGAGGGTGGTTTTCTTCAGATCTTCGAGCGCAGATTTCAGCGTCATTCCGACCCGCCTGTTACGAATTCCGAACGTTCAACGGATTTGGGTTTCCCGCAGTCCACAGCGCGGGCAGTGCAAGCATCACGGTCTGAATTTGATCCCCCTAAGGAGAAAACAACCGTGAAACGAAAACTACTCGCCCTCACCGCAGCAGTCCTGTTCCTCAGCAGCCTTGCAATTCCGACCGCAGTTCGTGCCGACGGCACCGGCGGTGGACAGAACTGTGTACCTCCGCAAGTCTGCAAGCCCTAGCGCCCCATTAATTATGCACGAGGGATCGGCGGGCGGAACAAAAAGCTCGCCGATCTTACAAAAGCCGAACAACGATCACCTTCTTATTGCCCGCTACGGCAAGCCACGCTATAGTGCGAGCTGAAGCCTTATGCTGCAGGCACACTCTTACCTTTGGCACTATCTCTGGGTCGCACCAAACGTACTCCTGCTGATTTTGTGCTTCTATCTTTGGAAGCGAGGACTGCACCGCAAGTTCCCGTTCTTTTTTGCTTTCGCATTGTGCAATGGCGTGGCAGGTCTGGTGAGTTATTTCGCCGACGTGCTGCTTTTTGTTCCTGCCATCGCGTATTGGCGGATTGCTTGGGCGCGAGCGATTCTTGAAGGCGTGCTCAAGTTCATGGTCGTCGGCGAGATTTTCTCCAAACTGTTCGGCCCCTATGCATCCGTGGCGCGGCTGGGGAAGACACTGATCCAGTGGGTGGGGGCGATTTTCGTTCTTGCCGCCGCGTTGGCGGCAGCCTACAACCCCTGGGGCCATTCTCCGGGGATCATGATTGGCTCTCAGATCCTGGAGCAGGGTACATTCCTGATTGAGTGTGGTCTGCTCGTGTTTATCTTTTTATTCTCTCTCTATTTTCATCTTCACTGGCCGCGGATGCTTTTCGCTATCGCGATGGGACTGGCCGCATCGGCGTGCGTGCACCTGGCCGACTTGGACCTGATGATCAACGCTGGATACCCAGCCTCGAAGCGTGTCTTCCTCGATCTGCTAAATGGCGGCGTATTCCACCTGGTTATTCTCTACTGGTTCTATTACCTGCTGGTGCCTGAGCGCGTACCCGTGCAAACTCCGACTCCGTTGCCTGAGAACAATCTCGCGGCATGGAACCGGGAACTGGAGCGTCTTTTACAGCAATGAATCTTGCTCTTCTGCTGGTTGTTGCCGCGCTGATTTCTCTCGTCGTAATCGTTCTGGTCGGGCGATCGCAGCTGCATTTCTCCGGCGCGACTGAGCTTCAGCCGGTGGATGTTGACGCTTTCCGCAATCTTGCCGATCCAGGCGAGACTGACTATCTGCGAAGTCGTTTGCCGGGGAGAGAATTTCGCCAGGTTCAGCGAATGCGTCTGCGGGCGCTGGCCGCGTATGTTGAGGTCGTGGGACGAAATGCGGTGGTGTTGATTCGAGTGGGGCAGCTGGCTGCGAACTCGGACCATACCGAGACGACGGAAGCGGCTCGCCGGTTGATCGATGAGGCCTTGTTGTTGCGGCGCAACGCGGGTTTCGCCATGCTGCGAATCTATCTTGGATTCCTCTGGCCGAATGCGGGATTTGCCGCAACCCCGATTCTTGAAGGTTATGAACGTTTGAGTGGATCGGCGATGCTGTTGGGCCGTCTGCAGAATCCGGCGGCTCCCGTGCGCATATCCGCGTGAGCGGGAAAACCCCGCAAAGCACATCCTTAAAGACAACGAAGAACTTGATTGTCTTGAATACGGCTGGGGAGTCAAGTCCGTTGCAAAATGCAGCGCCGTTACTCTTGGAATAACCGCTCCTTGATTCCGCACTTGTCTTCCGGTGTGAGGATGATGTAAAAACCACCGGAGCCTCACAGTTCCCTGTTCAGTTCGTGAGATTTTCCACGATCCGCCGTTGGAATGGCCTGTGTCTGCTCGCGTGCGCGAGACAAGGGAGATCCCTATGATCCAAACCCTCAAGGGGTATGCGTTGGTTTTGTTCTGTGTGCTGCTGGCGCCACTCGCGTTCGGGCAGGGCGGTGCGGCCACGGGCGATCTGCACGTCACGGTGAAAGATCCGGCCGGGAATTTTGTGGCCAACGCGACGGTGACCGTGCAGGACGTGGCTAAGGGTTTGGAACGCACCGCAACCAGCGACGGCCAGGGCGGTTACAGCGCACGCCTGCTGCCCCCCGGCACTTATCAGGTGACCGCGGAGGCGCCCAGATTCACAAAAACCGAAAACACCGGCGTTGTCATCACGGTCGGAGGACTGGTCGAGTTGCCCGTGACTCTGCAGGTCTCGGGTGGCAAAGAAATAGTGGAGGTAACGGGGCAGGCGGATCTGGTTGAGACCTCGCGCACTTCGACGACAGACACGATCGGGCAGCGAAGGATCGACAATCTGCCCATTAACGGGCGCGACTATATCAATTTCACGCTAACCGATTCGCAGGTGGTGCGAGACAACGCTCCCAATACCGGCGCAGCGCCGACTTCCGGCCTCAACATGAGCGGCCAGCGCGCACGCTCCAATCTGGTGAACGTGGATGGAGCGGATGCCACCGATAACAGCGTGAATGGAGTGCGCTCGACGGTTTCGCAGGAAGCCGTGCAGGAGTTTCAGATCATCACCAATAGCTTCGCGCCGGAATATGGCCGTGCGGCAGGCGGTGTGGTCAACATCATCACGCGCTCCGGGTCGAATGATTTCCACGGCGACATTTTTGGCTATCTGCGCAACCGCAACTTCCAGGCGGTGAATCCATTCAGCACGGTGCCCAATCCCGCCTACACGCGGGTGCAGGCGGGCGCAGCGTTCGGCGGAGCGATCAAGAAGGATAAGACGTTTTACTATTTTTCTTATGAAGTGACGCGGCGGCACGAGACCGGTTTCTCGGCCATCGGGCAAGGAAACTTCGGCCTCACGCCGTTTGACGCCTCCGCATTTTTCGGCGCTCCCGCCGGAACCGTCAACCTGCAACTCACTTCGGATCAGCTCACGTTCTTATCGAATCCCGCCGTTGGTGAAACCGCGGCTACCAATCACGCGTATGCCCAGGAAGTCGCGGAGTATTTGGGGCTGGCCGGCGCTTCCTCCGGCATGGCGGTGAACGGCGCGTGGCCTGTGGGACTGACTGGCGGATTTCCCGGAATCGCCGGATTTCCGACCACCTGTCCAGCCCCACCGTGCGCTGTTCCCAATTCTTATCAAACGCTCGCTTCACAGACCGGAAACTTTCCCGTATTCGAGGGGACGAGCGTGTATTCGTTGCGCCTCGACCACAACGTAAGTGTCGCGAATCGGCTGATGCTGCGCGCAAACGTCAGTCCAAGCACGGTTACGGGAATTGAAGTGGAAGGGCAGGATCAGCCGTTCGGACAGAATGCCTACTCGCGCACATCCGAGCAGACTTTCCGCGACGCAACCGGCGTGCTGCAGGATACCTGGACGATCGGCAATAACAAGATCAATGAGTTCCGTTTTCAATACGCACGCCGCGGGCTGTCGTACTTTTACAATACTTCCATTCCCGGCGGTTCCGATCCGGCGATCAACATTCCCGGCTATGCATATTTCGGGCGCGAGCCGTACTCGTACATTCAGCGCGTCGAGCAGCGCTATCAGTTCACCGACAATTTTTCGTGGACCATCGGCCGCCACGACACAAAGTTTGGCGTGGATTTCAACTATCTGCCTTTAACTGCGACGTTCACCGTGAATTATGGCGGAGTGTACGATTTCGGCGAGATCTCCGGACTCAGCCTCGGTTTCATCAACCCCGCGCCGGGCGTGCTCCCGGATTTTCCCGCTTTGTCTGCGGTGCAGGCCTATGGCGCCGGTCTGCCGCAGGATTTCATTCAGGGTATCGGCAGCCCCAGCGATTCGTTCCGCAACGTTCCCATCGGAGCATTCTGGCAGGATTCGTGGCGTGCGAATCCGCACGTGACCTTGAATTATGGCCTCCGCTACGACGTCGAGATTCCGCCGACATTCCCGCCACCCCAGGGGCTCGCGCTTCCCGCGTATAACTTGCTCGGAGTGCAGAAGGGCATTCAAACCGATACCCACAACTTTCAACCTCGGATCGGAATCGCCTGGGATCCCAAGGGAGACGGCAAGACCGTAGTTCGGATGTCCTACGGGATTTTCTTTGATCATCCGCTGCTCGGACTGTACTTCCTCGGCCAGGCTTCGGATGGCTCTTCCAGCGGACAATTGGCGTTTGCCGGCGGAAGTCCGTGCACGGCGGCATCCACTGCTTTCAGCCCGGGCAATCTCAACGCCGCCAGCATTTTCACCGGAGTGCTTTCGAACGCGAATTGCATGCCCGTCAGTCAGCTTAATTACGAGCCCAATCAGCAGCAATTCCGGTCGTTATTTCCCGTAGGTCAGTCGGACCAGTCCCTTTTTCTCGAGCAGCAATATCTGACCAATCCTCCGCCGCAGCTTGGTGGCGCGGCATTTCCGCTGGCATTTCAGCCGTTCGGCTATCCGCAGTCGAAGAACTTCGTTTATGCCTATGCCCAGCAGGCGAATTTCAGCGTTGAGCGCGATTTGGGCCATGGATACGCACTCGATCTCGCTTACAACCTCAACGTGGGACGCCATCTGAACCGGCCCATCAACGCCAACACCATTCGCGGAGACTTGTTAGTTGCCAATTGGCAGGCGGCTTATAGCGATCCAACCTCGAATGCCGCAGGGGGGCCGTTTGAAGTCGGAACCGGGTCCGCGCCTTGCGGCGTCAATCCGAACACTGGGCTACCCTGGGTTTCGGCGGCGCTGACCAACTTCTTCCGCCCGGGTGGGATCAATCCCTCGATTGCCAACTTCGTCAGCGCAGTGGGCGCGAGTTCGTGCGTTACGACTGTGCTGCCTGCGGTCATGGGATATTTGAATTCCCTCGGCTACAGCACCGCCGGTTTCAACAACAATTGCAATCCGGCGACTTTTGCCGGCTGCGTGCCTTTCGGCGATATGGACGCGCAGTATTCCAATGGCAGTTCCGCTTATAACGGCTTGAGCGTTAATTTGCGCAAGCGCTTCGGCGATCACTACGAGTTTCTCGGCTCCTACACCTGGTCGCATGCGATCGATGACTCCACCGACCTGCAATCGACGCTGACTCCGCAAGACAGCTACTATCCCGGCTATGATCGTTCGACTTCGCTGTTTGATCAGCGCCAGCGTTTCGTCTTCAGCGGCGTATATCAATCGGGACGGCTGGGCGGCAGCAGTTTCACCAGCAAACTGTTCAGCAACTGGACTCTTGCGCCCATTATCGAAGTCGCCTCGGGACGGCCGTTCAACATCATTACGGGCAGTGACGACAACTTCCAGTTGTCATCGCTCACGGGACGCCCAAACGCAGTGGCCTCGGGTACGCCGACCAACGCCTGCGGATATCAGACTGTCGCTTCCAAGTATTCTCCGACAGGTGCGTTCCAGGAGCCGTGTTACGCGCAGTTCACACCCAGTTCTGCCACGGCCACAACGTTCCCCCTCGTTACTCTGCTTTCTCTCGATGGCAATCTGGGCCGCAACGCCGGCGTGCAGCCCTATACGCTGTTCGACGATATGCGGGTGGCGCGGCGGCTCAACTTCACCGAGCGCGTCAGCATGGATCTGATCGCCGACATGTTCAACATCGCCAATAAGTACAACGTCGCGGCGGTGAGTCCGCTGTATGAAAATGCGGGCCAGGCCACGGCAGCTTACGATCCGCGGCAGTTTCAGTTTGCGATGCGGGTGAACTGGTAGCGGGCAGCCCAGGTCACCCAGCTACGTGTCATCCTGAGCAAGCTGC
>JASHQK010000555.1 GCA_030039195.1 Candidatus Sulfotelmatobacter sp. | reverse complement strand
GAATAGCCGACTACGCCTTTCGCGTCGAGCTTTTTCGCGATTTCCGCTTTCAGATCGTCGCACGCTTTGCGTGCGGTGGGAGCGGCCGAAGTATCCTGGGCCAGTCCGTACGCAGATGCAAGGAGCAGGGTCGCGGCCAATATTGACGTTTTGCTCATAGGACACCTCGCTTTCCAGCGCAGTATAGCCAGTTTGTGGAGCGGAAGCTGTATTACCAGGGTAATTCGACGGGTGCGGGAAGTAACTATTTTGACGGCGTTTTGTCGGCCATCAACTCGCCACCGGAAGCGTAGCTCTCTTTCGATACTTCTTGGAAAGCGACGATAATGGCTTCCCGCCGCGCTCCGGCTTCTTCGACCAGAACGTCGGTGATCCGCTTGGCGATCTTGCGTTTCTGTTCGGCCGTGCGGCCTTCGAGCATCGTGATTTGAACGAGAGGCATGCGGTAGTCCTGAGCCCTTAGTCGTTGGTCGTTAGCCAAACGCAATCCCATCACAAAGGACTGACGACTAACGACTCGGGACTAAGGACTATTTCGCCAGTTCGTATCCGGCGAAAAAGAAACTCAACTCGAAGCGCGCCGTGTCTTCCGCATCGGAGCCGTGGATGGCGTTGTGCTCGATGTTGGTGGCCCACTTTTTGCGGATCGTGCCTTCTTCGGCATTCGCAGGATTGGTGGCGCCCATCAGCTTGCGCAGATCGGCAATCGCATTTTCTTTCTCCAGCGCCAGCACGACGATCGGGCCGCTCGACATGAAATCGGTGAGGCCGTTGAAAAAAGAACGGCTGGCATGGACGGCGTAAAACTGCTCGGCCTGATGCTTGGAAATTTGCAGCATCTTCATGGCGAGAATGCGGAATCCGTTTTTCTCGAATTGCTCGATGATGTCGCCGATCGCATTGCGGCGCACGGCGTCAGGTTTAATGATGGTCAAAGTGCGTTGCAGGGTCTTCATTCGTTCGTTGGTCCTTAGTGGTTTAGTCGTTAGACGCGAGTCCTTAGTCGTTAGCCTTCGGAACGCGCGACAATTCCAAGTCTTCGTAACCGCGTGATGGGCGTTGCTCGCGACTCCGGACTCGCGACTCGGGACTATGCGTGCACTCCGAGCGCCGCGGCCAGCGTCTCGCCGATTGCCGCGGGCGATTTGGCCACGCGAATCCCAGATGCTTCCAATGCTTTGATCTTTTCCGCGGCTGTTCCCTTGCCGCCGGAAATAATTGCGCCGGCGTGTCCCATGCGGCGTCCGGGAGGTGCGGTCTGCCCGGCAATGAAACCCACCACGGGCTTCTTCATATGAGCCTTCACAAATTCCGCCGCAGTTTCTTCCGCGTTGCCGCCGATTTCGCCGATCATAATGACGGCTTCAGTCTCCGGATCGCGATTGAACAAATCGAGCGCGTCCACGAACGTGGTTCCGATAATCGGATCGCCGCCGATCCCGATCGCAGTCGATTGTCCGATCCCGCGCTGGGTTAACTGATGCACGGCCTCATAGGTCAGCGTGCCGGAGCGCGACACGATGCCGATTGGTCCTTCTTTGTGAATCGAAGCCGGCATGATGCCGATTTTGCATTTGCCGGGAGAAATGATTCCCGGACAATTGGGACCGATCAGACGCGAGCGCCGATTCTGCAGGAACTCCCAGGCGCGCACCATATCGAGCGTGGGGATGCCTTCGGTGATGCAGACGATCAAATCGATCTCGGCGTCGGCCGCTTCCATGATCGCGTCGGCAGCGAATGGCGGCGGAACAAAAATTACGGTCGCGTTCGCGCCGGTCTTGTCGACGGCTTCTTGAACGGTGTTGAAGATCGGCCAGCCTTCATGCGTAGTCCCGCCCTTGCCCGGAGTCACGCCGCCGACGATCTGCGTTCCGTAGGCCGCGCTAGCTTTGGCGTGAAAAGTTCCCTCGCGGCCAGTCAGTCCCTGCACCAGCACTTGCGTATTTTTATTAATTAAGATTGCCATATAAATCAGCCCTCACTCCAAAACTCGTCTGTCAGAAAGAAATTCGAGGGTGCCCCACCCTACGCGGTTTTCGTAAGGTGGGCGTTTTCCTGAGCTACTTCTCGTTCCCGCTCTACCGCCATTCCGAAACGCCCAGCGTACCGCGCGCCGCCGCGACCACTTTGTCGGCCGCGTCTTTCATCGTGTCAGTCACTACGAAATTCAGACCAGAACTATTGAGAATTTTCTTGCCTTCATCCACGTTCGTGCCTTCCAGGCGCAGCACGACCGGCAGCTTGATATTGGTCTTGCGCGCGGCTTCAACGACACCTGTCGCTAGCGTATCCACGCGCAGGATGCCGCCGAAAATGTTGATCAGAACCGCTTTGACATTCTTGTCGCTCAGCAGGATTTCGAATGCGTGGGCCACTTGCTCGGCATTGGCGCCGCCGCCGACATCCAGGAAATTCGCGGGCATCCCGCCAGCGTATTTGATAATGTCCATGGTTGCCATCGCCAGACCGGCGCCGTTGACCATGCATCCGACGTTGCCGTCGAGCTTGATGTAATTCAGGCTGTACTTCGAGGCTTCGACTTCCAGTGAATCTTCTTCTGTGATGTCACGCAGCTCGCGCAGATCGGGATGGCGGAAAAGGCCGTTGTCATCGAAATTGATCTTGGCATCGAGCGCAAACAGGCGTCCGTCGGTCGTGGTGATGAAGGGATTGATCTCGACCAGCGAGGCGTCGGTATCGAGGAATGCCTTGTAAAGACTCGTCAGAAACTGCACCGCGGGAGTGATCTGCTTCGCACCGAGCCCGAGCTTGAATGCGATTTTGCGCGCCTGAAAGGCTTCGAGTCCCATGCCGGGATCCACATGCTGCTTCAAAATTGCTTCCGGAGTTTCGGCCGCGACCTGCTCGATTTCCATTCCGCCGGCAGCTGAGGCCATAAACACCGGCTTGCCCTCGGCACGATCAACCAGAATGCCAAGATAAAGTTCTTTTTCGATCGGCAGAGTTTCTTCGATCAGCAACCGCCGCACAATTCGGCCTTCCGGCCCGGTCTGATGCGTAACCAGCTTCATGCCCAGCATGTGCCCTGCGAGGTCGCCGGCTTCGTCGACCGATTTCGCGATCTTCACGCCGCCGCCTTTGCCCCGGCCGCCGGCGTGAATTTGCGCTTTCACCACGACGCCACTCGCGCCGGAATCGAATAATTCCTTCGCCACGGATTCGGCTTCTTCGCGCGTTGCAGCCATCGCGCCCCGCGGCACACTCACGCCATACTTCTTAAGAATTCCTTTTGCCTGATACTCATGAATTTTCATAGAGACTCGTCAGCTCGAAATCGGAAGGACTGTGCTTGCGGCGACGGATGCCCCATCTCAATCTCTTTCGGCGAAACGGGGGACGGGCAGCAAACGTCTGATTTTATAGAAGCACTCGCAGGAGAGCAAACGCTGGGAAGGCAAGTCTTGCGTTCTCCTCCTGTAGAATTCCTATAACCGAACGCTACGCAAGGAGAGTAACCATGCTGGAGCGAATCGCTGAAGGACGCACCGATCTGGTGTTCGAATATTTGGCGGAGGGGCATCCGCCAGACTCCAGGACATCTGATGGCGCTTCTCTGATCCAGTGCTGTGCGTACTACGGCGATGTGTCGGCCATCCGTTTTCTCCTCGCTCGTGGTGAATCTGTGCGCTCGCTTGGGAACGATCTGGGCCTGAATGACGCGGCCTTCCATGGACACTGGCGGCTCTGCCAATTTCTGTTGGAAGGTGGCGCCGACGCCAACCTCCGTAACCCGAATACTGGAGAGACGCCTTTACACGCGGCTCTCTCTTCTCATCGCGCCGAACAGCATCTGGTGGTAGAGGTTCTTCTCGCGTCAGGTGCTAATCCCAATCAGCCTACCAATCCTGGGGTAGAAACAGGAGCTTTCATGCGCGATTGCCGAACCCGGGGCGAAACGCCGCTTCATCGAGCGGCCGCGTTTGCGAGTGAGGATACGATTCAACTTCTTCTAGACGCTGGGGCACGGATTGACGCGAAAGACGCAAACGGAGACTCGCCCTTGGGCTGGGCTAGCTGGTATTTGCGCCCGGATTCGATCCTCAGGAAGCTCTTGTATGGGGATTTTTCCATCCGTCCTAAGCGTCTTTCGATGGAGGCGTACTTGCTCGGTAGGCCTCTGCCACGATCGAATTGCTAATTTCACGAACGAGCTCCGCACAATACAATCCCAAACGCATGATCCTCGACGCCCTCCATCGTTTGGCCAATCACGGCGAATCGCTCAGCCGCGACCAGGCTCGCGACGTGATGGCCGAAGTCTTGACGGGCCAGTGCACCGATGCGCAAATTGCCGCTCTTCTTATCGCGCTACGGATGAAAGGCGAGACGGTTGAGGAAATTGTCGGCTTCGCGGAGGCAATACGGGCAGCAGCCGCTCCGCTGCCCATCGAGCGCGCGATACGGAATGGAAGTGCGACGGAAGCGGTCGCCGTAAGCGGAACAGGACGCGATGCTCTTGCCGAGGATCCGATTGCCGATTCCTCTCTGACCGACTCCCCTTTAGTTGATACCAGCGGTACCGGCGGCGACGCCAGCGGCACGTTCAACATTTCCACCGCAACGGCGCTCGTGACCGCGGGAGCCGGAGTGCGCGTTGCCAAGCATGGCAACCGAAGCATCAGCTCGAAGTGCGGTTCGGCCGATGTGGTGGAAGCACTGGGAGTGAATATTCAACTTTCGCCCGAGCGTTCGGCGCAATGCCTGCGCGAAGTGGGAATCTGTTTTCTCTACGCGCCGAATCTGCATCCCGCGATGAAACAAGTGCAGGCGGTGCGTCGCGAACTGCGCATGCGAACCATGTTCAATCTGCTTGGTCCACTGACCAATCCGGCGCGGGCGTCGGGGCAGGTAGTCGGTGTTTATTCGCTCGATCTGGTCGAAAAGCTTGCCGAGGCGCTGAGCATGCTGGGCCTGCGGCGAGCTCTCGTCGTGCACGGACTTGACGGATTGGACGAAATTACGATCACCGGACCGACGCGCGTTGCCGAAGCCCGCGAGGGCGCAGTGCGATCGTATGAAGTCGAGCCGGAAGAGTTCGGAATGAATCGCGCCGCGATCGGCGAAATTTCAGGTGGCGATGCGAAAGAAAATGCCGCGATCATTCAGGCCGTGCTCGATGGCGAAAAGTCCCCGCGTCGGGATGTGGTGGTTCTTAATGCAGCGGCTGCGCTTGTCGCCGCCGGACGCGCCGATCACATCGCGGCGGCGATTCCGCTCGCAGCCACGTCGATCGACTCGGGCGCTGCGGCAGAGAAATTAGAGGCCCTCGCGCGCTTTTCGGCCGCGTGAGCACTCTCAAAGCCTGATGGCGTCAGCCCGAGCGCAGCCGTCTTTCAGCGGAGCGAGGGATCTCGCGTGTGGCTGCAGAGACGTTCCGCTCGAGATCCCTCAGCCTGGTGAAGAGCCTGTTACGAAACGCCTGCCGTCCGCTGATGCGGACTCGGTCTATTCCACTCTCGGGTTTCCCGGCACCGCCGTGCCGGGCTTTCATTTGCCGCCGCTTCGCGGCTGGTGCATGAGTTGTCCCACCATGCATACTGGGCGGCGAGTTTCGTAACGGCCTCTGAAAACGGGGTGCATCGGGATGGCGCAACAACGGGGAGTTTCAGACTGAGCCACCATTTATCCCAGCGAAGATTTTGCGAAAGTCTGCCTTCCTCGCTACAATATCCCAATGCAGTCCCTTCCCGCTTCTCTTGCTTGGGCCCATCCCCTGGTGGCGGAGTGGTTCGTCCACCGCTTCGGCACGCCGACCGAGCCCCAGGAGCAGGGATGGCCGCACATTCTCGCCGGGCGCACCACGCTGATCTCGGCGCCCACGGGCTCCGGCAAAACGCTGGCTGCGTTTCTTGCCTGCATTGATCGGCTGGTCCGAAAAGCGCTCGCGGGGGACTTGGCCGACCGCACTGAAGTCTTGTACGTCTCGCCGCTGAAAGCTCTGGGCAACGACATCCAGAAGAATCTCGAAATTCCGCTGGGAGAGATTCTCGCCCTCGCCTGCGAACGCGGCCTGCTCATGCCGGAAATCCGCACCGCGGTCCGCACCGGCGACACGCTCATGCACGAGCGGCGCGCGATGCTGAAGCGGCCACCGCACATTCTGGTAACCACGCCGGAGTCGCTCTACATTTTGCTCACCGCCGACAAGAGCCGCGCTATTTTGCGGGATGTCGAGACCGTGATCGTCGACGAAATTCATGCCGTCGCCGACGACAAGCGGGGAGCGCACCTGACGCTCTCGCTGGAACGTCTGGATGCGCTCGCACACCGGCGTC
>JASHQK010000554.1 GCA_030039195.1 Candidatus Sulfotelmatobacter sp. | reverse complement strand
GCCGCCAAAGAACGACAACGGAAGGTCCTTCGCCAAATACACAGTGTAGAAAAGCAGCGGGGCGTGGGTCTGCGTTTCGGTTAATCCGTGTGTCGGCTGAGCCAAGAGCCGCTGATACTGATATGTGGCTCCAAGATAATGCCGACGGCCCAGCCGATGCGCCCAGAATGCCAGTCCGGCCTGAGCACTCGAATTGGAAAGTCCCGGAACCTGCGCCGGATTTGGGTAGAAGAGGTTCGTGAACGTGCCGCTCGTCCCAACCATGTCGTTCAGTTCGAACTGATATGTGAGTCCAGCTGTCCCAGTATTGCTTAGGCGGTCAGCGTTAGGAGCGATCACAGAAAAATTTGGAAGGTTTGGCCCAGGATTCACGGCTCCTGTTGTGCCGAGATCCGGCTGATTGAAAACGCTTGAGCTTTTCTGGAACGAGTCGTTCGCGCTGAATGTCACATGTGGACTAAGGCGGTATGCGAAGCTAATCGAAGCGTTCTGATCCGCTTCGCTACGATCACTAAACCGCTGATAAAGTGTGTACCCGGGCGCATACGTCAGCACGAACTGTTCTCTTGTCGCCGTCTGGGCAACGGACAGGAACGGCGCGATGGAGTAACTGATATCGCTCAGCGGCTTGCCCGCTGCCGATCCGAGCGCATTGTCCGTATATGCGCTCGTAAAATTGAGTCCTCCACGCAGAAAATTGGAACGCTCCTGCGAGCCCGATGTCACCGGGTACGCCTGGCCGCTAACTGGTGGTGGCGTGACCATGCGGTCGGCAGCGGCTCCCAGGTTATCGTCCGAGGCCACCGTTTGGTTTTCTGGTTGCGGTGCGTCATCGACTTGCGCTAAGAGGGGAGCGACTGTCAACATCATTAAACTTAGAATAACCGCCACATTTCTGTTCATGATTTGCGACTGCGATCTTAGGGGACGATGATAGTGTCTCGCGGTTGTAGCACGGTGTTTTGAGCCATATTTCGGCCCTTTATCACTTCTTTGTAGTTAAACGGCAAACGTACCTGAGTTCCATCCGGGTTCTGTCTCAAGACGTATACTGACTTTTGTTTGGCGAAGTCCCGGAACCCGCCAGCCAGAGCAATTGCGTCAAGCACCGTCGCATTGCCAACCAGTGCGTATGTGCCGGGCTTGCTGACCATTCCCAAAATATTGAACTTCTCGCTGTTTATCTGCTGGACAATGACTGTCACTTCTGGTTCTTCGATGTAATTCTTCAGCCTCGTGGCGATATCTTGTTCAAGCTTGAGTGGGGTCTGACCCGCTGCCTGAATCTCACCCACCAGAGGCAACGAAATCTTTCCGTCGGAACGAACCGGAATCGAGCGCGAGACATCCGGCTCTTTCCATACGTTGATTGCCAGAACGTCGTTCTTGCCGATGATGAACGTGTTGTCGTGTGGTGCTGCTGTTGGAGATGACGTCGTGTGAACGTTGGTCGTGTTGATGCTCTCTGAGACGACGGATGCCTTCCCGGAATTCGATTGCGCCCATGTTACGCCCGAAGCTAGAACACAAGCTAAGGCCACAACTGCGCCTCTGCCAATCGCATTATTTCTTATTGTCATGACTGTTCCTCGATGACATCGGCCTCAAAACTGCTTATCATTGCCCCGGCCTACGACTCGAATTCCCGAGAACGAAGACGTCTCGTGCTCGGAGGGATTGATATCGTATTGGTCGATCTTGTACAGCATCGTGCGATAGCTCACTTTGAGAAGCTTTGCAGCTGCTTTCCGATTCCAGCGAGTTTTCTCGAGCGCGGCTGCTATCGCATTCTTTTCGGTCTCAGACTTTACGCTCTGAATCAGTGACTTCAAAGATTTTGGCACTGACTCTGGTTCTCTGGCGTGGGCATCCCTGGGTGAAAAGCCAGAACTTCGGGGATCGGTCATATCGCGGGCCCTTGTTTCAAGCCAACTCACCGCAAGTTGCTGATCACCAGCGATCACATAACGCTTCACGAAGGTCTCCAACTCCTGCAGATTTCCCGGCCAGGGGTGTTTCGCACAGGCATCCAGCACTTGAGTCGTGAATTCACGAGGCACAAGTCCATAATGGCGGGCGAACTTGTGCATGGCATAGTGCAGAAGAACTTCGATCTCTTCTTTCCGTTGCCGCAAAGGTGGCACATGCACTGTAAATGCGCTTAGTCGATAATAAAGATCTTCGCGCAAGCGGTTTGCTGCCAGCGCGACGTCGAGTTTGTCGCTGCTCGAGGCGAGAATGCGAATTTCGACACTGGAGTTGCCGGTTTCTCCTGGACGGGCGCTGTGATTTTGCAGTGCTTGTAGCAAGTGTGACTGCAAAGCCAGAGGCATTTCAGCAATTTCCTCCAACAGGAGCGTACCTTTCTCTCCCATTGCTAGAACATTGCTTTTTCCTGAGCCGTTTGCTTTTCCGAACAGTTCCGCTTCGAGTAACTCTCCGGGAACTTTTCCGCAATGCAGCCTCAAAAACTTGAATCCGGAGTGAACCGACAGTTTATGAATCAAGCGCGCAATCGTGGTTTTTCCGCTGCCCGGTTCGCCCAGAATCAGAACTGGCACGTCCGCTTGCGCAAGCAATTCCGCCTGCGCGCGAAGTTTCTGCATCACCGGACTTGCACTAAGGAAGAATTCGTCCTCTCCTAGTGTTTCGATGTCTTCACTCGAAATGTGCCGCTCGCGACCCTCATTCGTTGGGTAGAGATGCCTGGAGATTGCAGAGTCAAGTTGCTGGCTGTCGAATGGTGCTACGACGACACCCTCAGCGCCAAGGCGCATGGCCTCTTTGGGTTGGGTAGGGTCATCTTCGTGGCAGGCGACGATCACAGGCAATTCCAGATGAAGGCGTCGTAGCCATCGCAACAAATGCAGACCGTCCCAGTCTCCGGGAGGAACATCGAGTAGCAGCAGATCAGGGCTTTCGTCCGAATGAACACGCTCCATCGCTTCCCAACTGCTGGCCGCCGTTTCCACGTGCCAGGAATTCGACTCGCCAATCGACAAGAGGGGGCGTAACAGTGATACGTCGCGACTTACAACCAACACGCGTGCAGTTTCGACGGGGGCTTCGGGCATAGGTTGTACGCTTTTCTTCAACTTGGTGGGATGGGACAGCAACGGCGACTATACTTTCGAACTTACAATTCCAGAGGTCTCAGATGGGTTCAACGTCGTATCCCTCGACGCGCACGGCCAGCGATCTTTGAATTGCGTCGACGGAAATCACAAGCGTGCTGTCGCCAGCACGGTCGATGAGGATGCCCTCAACTCCATCCAACGAGCCACTGCGGATGCGCACCCGTTGCCCGATCTTCAGAAAAGGATGAGAGGACCAGGGAAGTCCACCATCGACCAAGGCACGGACGGCCTCGATTTGCGCTTCGGGAATTGGTGTTCCCTCGCCCCGGACGCCTACGAAACTAAATACGCCGTCGATGGTGAGCACGCGGAGGCGATCAACTTTGGAAGGTGTGAGTCGGGCGAAGACGTAACTGCTAAACAACGGAAGCTGAACTTTTTTCTTGCGATCGCTCCAGCGGTGGATCTCCGTGACCAACGGCAAATAGGTTTCGACGCCACGGTCGTGAAGTTTCTGCGCCACTACCTTCTCGTGCCGAGCCTGGGTGTGTAGCGCGTACCAGTGTTCGACTGGCGGAACTCCTGCCCACGAGGCCGTCTGAAACGACTGCACGGGTTGGCTGTTACTGGCCATAGCTTCGCCCCCTGAGTCACACCCTTTGGGTTGACCCAAAAAACCTGGAGATTAAGTTGTGAAAAACCCCAGTGCCCGCCTGCAGGATGCAGACAGCTCATGAACACGGATCTATCGAGCTGCTAAAAAAGGGGAGGTACAACTTGATTTACATCTAGTGCCTTGCTAGAAACCTACTCACTTCTTATAGCCTTCTTGTCGAATATTTATTTTCTTCCTCAAGCTGGGGGTGATGAGGAAGCAGTGAGCTAAAGCGTGCCAGAAATGTAGCCTAGATTGCAGCCGTCTGCAAGAGGAAGAATGGCTCGGGGTCGAATTTCTCTATTTCCACATACGACGCATGACTCGAAGCCCAAGCAAAAGGTATATGTTGTAGTTCAAGCTAACCGGCTTATCACCAGCAGCTTACGGCCTAACGGCTAGGAGTTTCGGCCCGGGTGAAGCTCTGCGCGTTTAATCACATTCGAGGTCGCAAGCTCTTGCATCTGCTTGCCAAGTCTGTGCAATTCGAGGCCACCTCTGTTCGTCGAGTACAGGGGCCGACAGGATCGCGATGATGATCTCGAGCCGCTCAAAGCCCGTCAGCGCTTATAATCTGAGTGAACAATTCACGCCTTCCCGAAGAGCATTCTGCCAGGGATGCAGCACCCCTCAGGCGACAACGTCCACACCTATTTTCGAATC
>JASHQK010000553.1 GCA_030039195.1 Candidatus Sulfotelmatobacter sp. | reverse complement strand
TCGGCGGAACAAAGGCGGGAACTGGCCCGCAAGGCCGTACTTGCCCGCTGGGCTAAGGCCAAGAAAAAGAAGCGAGTCGAATGACTACTGCTTCGACCCAAGAATGTGGCTCATTGTCGCTGAACGCCATCCCGTTCCGTACCCGGTCCGCAGTGCTCCCAAACTCTAGCTCTCGCCCGCTCGCAGAGCCTCGAATTTACCAAACGAACCCAACTAGACTGTCAGCGGACCCGTTACCATCAGGCATCGTGCCCTCGTAATCTTTCCGTTCTGCGAAGGCAGCGCAACATTACATTGAGCAACTGAATTCGCCTCCCCTCGCGGAAGCTGCGATCCCTCGACCAAGTAGATAATCTCAAAACCGTGCAGGAGATCGCAGCCGCGCTCGAAATGGCTGCAGCACAAGGCATGTCGAGGCCTAGTTCGGCTGCGCCTCATACCTGGTTTCTGGGTGTCGGCATGCGAATGTTCGGTAGCGATCCCCTAACAGCGCATCGCCGTTGAGTGATGCATCGCTCGAGGCCGAAGTTCGCCTGGAGTGTATGGGAGGATTTGTCGTGACCCTGGTGTACGGCTTCTCGAGGCCAACCGCAGATCTTGATCTGCTGGAGATTGCGCCCGAGAGACCAGCAAGCCCCTCCCGCAACTCGGCATGCAGGGCGGCCCTCAGCACAAGAAATACCGGATCTATCTTGATCCCGTTGGCGTGGCACCCGTACCCGAGAGCTATGTAGAGGAATATGCGATGTTGTGCGCACATCGTCAATACAATTCCGGTTGTGTCATTAGCCATTTTGAGTTGCCAATATTAAGGGTTCCCCTTATTATGTGGGCATGAACATCACGCTTTCTATTGATGATGAGCTAATCAAAGAAGTTCGCAAGATCGCCGTAGAACGGGATACAACCCTCACCGGTCTGGTCCGCGATTACTTAAAAGATCTCACCATGGAACATCAAAGAACAGGTCGGAAACGCCGCGAACGCGAAGCCCTGGAACGAAGTTTCCGGCAGTTCCAATTTCGCATTGGCAGGAAAACTTGGACCCGGGAAGAGCTCCATGAAAATTCCTGAGTTCCTTGATACGAATGTGCTGGTCTACGCCTACGATGTGAGCGATCCCCCGAAGCGGAGCGTCGCTCAAGGTTTGGTGAAGCGGGCAGTCGCGGGCGAGATCGTGGCATCGAGCCAAGTACTTGCCGAGTTCGCCACCACGCTACTGCATAAGCTTTCTCCGCCGGCGCGGCCTGAAGATCTGATCACAATTTTGGATACATTAAGCCCTATCCGGCTTGTTGCCACGGATCACGGCTTAGTCCGACGTGCGATAGAAGCGCGGGCAACCTACGGACTACATTTTTGGGACTGTATGATTGTGGCGGCCGCAGAGCGTGGCGGCTGTGAGCAGTTGTGGTCCGAAGACCTGAACGCTGGGCAAGAGTACTTCGGAGTCACGGTGGTTAATCCATTCAACTGAATCGCCGGCTGAGGGAACATCATCAATAAGTATCGCTGTCATCCCAAGAAATGGCCCAGCGCTTTGCCCGGATTGCCACGCGGGGCTCAGGCACTTGCGATTATCGGTTCTCACGGTCCGAAGATCTTAACTCGAGACAGAAATCCTTTGGAGTAACTGTGACCACTCCTTTTATATGAATCACTGGGTGCGGTAGCTACGAAGTGCGTGGCCCTGCTTCCACGCACTGTATTATTCCAGAGCTAAGAACCAGAGCTCGCGACGTGGATGTCCTTGTTCACATCCCGAAAATAGCGGCTATGCGTATTTTCGTTTGTCACTGATTTTGAGAATAAGGACGATTCCTATTTTCGAGCTTGAAGTTTACTACGACGAGGCTCTTGCCTACACAGCGGGGCCGATATTGGCTCAAAGAGCCGCAAGGGCGAGAACGGCGCGCGTTTCGCCGGAACAAAGGCGGGAACTGGCCGGATCGGCGCAGTGCATGCACCTGATGCTTACGCATCAACCACTTCCACGGGCCTTCTTGTTGGGAACGTCTCGACCCCTTGCGTCGGACAGAATTTCACCTGCCGAGTTTCACGGACACAGCCTATTCTGCCCTTTGTAGTTTTGTAGTCTCGCTCTTTGGATGGTGCCAACTGCTCCTGACTCTTTTTTGCACAATCTTGCTCGTTGTGCCACAAGGGGCTTGGCAGTTATTCTGAGGTCGCCGTGGCCGCGAACCAACAACTGGCATTTCTGGACGACTTCGAAACCTACAGGCCGCCTAATCCTCTTTTCTGCCACCAGGAGTTTCTCGAGAAGCTCGCTGATCACGGTCGGGATGCCGTCGGGAGGCGCGCCGCTTTTCTAATGCAGCGCCTTTCGGTGGATATCCGCCGTCTGCACTACAAGGCGACGGCCGGGATCAACCGCGGCTGGCGCCGATCACGGCTCTGTGGCAACCGCGGCAGCCATTTCTATGCTTGGTGGGCTCCGAAAAACGCCGCACCGCTGAAGGAGTCTGGCGAGTTTTCCGACGTGACTGACGGCGCGATCTTCCTGCGCGACATCCGCCATCATGACGATCATTCCCGCTTGACGCCGCAGTCGTTCCATACACACTACATGCCCGTGACAGTCCGAGATCTGCGCCGCGGCGGATATGCGCCCGAACCCTGGACACAGCCCCAGGAGCGGTTCGCGTCGGGCCGACAAGGGGTGCGACTTCTCAAGGGCCATCCTGGTTCCGGCAAGACTAGCGCGCTTTGGCACGCCGCCGACTCGGCTGCGGCCGAGCACGTGCTCTACGTGACGTACTCAGGTGATTTGGCCGCGCTAGCCCGCGAGTACTTTGACCGTTTTTGCTCCTCCCACAAGCGCTTCTCCGTGGTCACGTTCTCCAACCTTGTCCGCCAAATACTCGGGTCAGACGCTTCCGTGATTCCCGAGCGCGACTCCAAGCAACGCTTCATGCGCGACCTGGCGCCTTTCGCTCGCACCCTGGGGGCTTGGGCATCCTGCCAGACGGCGCTGTACGACGAACTCCATGCGCATCTTGCCGGAGATGCCCTTCCTGTTGCTGTCGGCCGCTTCGTCGCTTGTGACAAGGTGCGTGTGCCCGACAAAGCCTATCGGGAACGGCGCACACGAGCGCTGGGTCAAGCGCCTGTTACCACCGCACTGGAAACCGCCGCTCGCCTGGAACGTCTGGACGCGAGCACCTTGGCCGAGCGCTACTTTCCGGAACTGACACTCGCCTGGCGGGCGGTTGAAAAACTACGAAGTAACAACTCAGTATCCCATCCCCCGGCTGATTCGAACCTGCTGGACTTCGACTGCATTGCCGTTGATGAATGCCAGGACCTGACACCGATCGAAGCTTGGCTGATCGTTGAACTCACGGCTTTGGCGCGACGGCGAAAACGAGCGTCCGTCCCGTTGTTGCTGGCAGGCGACGAGGCGCAAACTGTGCGTCCTACGGATTTCGAATGGGGTTGGTTGAGTGATCTGCTGCATGCACAACTCGGTACGCCAGCAGACTATCGGCTCTCCGCCAACCTGCGCAGCCCCCGACGAATTGCCGCGATGGTGAACCGTGTCTGGGACCTCTATGCGTGCGTGGAGAAGCAGGAGCGACCCAGCGGTTCTGGCTATGCAGAAATCGAAGACGACGCGACCGACCAGATCTTATACTGCACCGCAACTGCCGGTACTGAGTTGAATGAGTTGCTGACTGCGATGTCCACGCGTGAAGGACTCGCAATTATTACTTTGGAAGACGACGTTCCCGACTACGTGCCCGAAGCGGTGCGCGGGACTGTACTTACGGTCTCCGAGGCCAAGGGGCTCGACTTTCATTCCGTTTGTGTGCTCGACGCCGGTCGTCATATCGAGCGTGTGCTGCGTCAGGATTGGCGCCAGCGGGCCAACTCGGATATTGAAGACCTGCGCAAACGGCTGGCGATTGACCAGCTTCGCGTCGCCGTAAGCCGTCCGGCGGAACGGTTGATCTGGCTCGACCTGGACCCAAACGAGAAGATAGTGCGCCAGAGCATCGCGTTTCTGAACGGCGGGCCGGTAGCAAGCGGCGTGTCGTCCTGTGTTCCTGCGGCTCTGCTCAAGGCCATCGAGGAAGATGAACTGGATCTCGAGGAGCGTGTGCAACGTTGCCAGGCGGATGCCCGGCAATATCTGCAAGTTAAGCCAGACATCGCCTGGTCCCGCGCGCAACAAGCCGTAACCCTGCTCGGACAGTTCAGCTCGGCAGTGGCCGTCACCGATCAGGCGGCACGCGACGCCGCATACCTCACCCTGGCCGAAATCTGCTTCACCTTGGGAATTCGCAATGCCCGTCTCGCTCCTGAACTGGGCCGACCGGATCCGTTCGCAGAAGCCTGCCGGGCTGCGGATAACGCGCGCCGCTTTGGGCTGGCCACGATCATGGATGCGATCGGACGCGTTCATCGCACCGGGCCGGATAATCGCCTCTCCATGCTGGGAGAACTGGCCCAAGTTCTTCCCAGGCATAAGAGCGAGATTGAGCCGTGGCTACTGACGGAGATCGGCCCCAAGGCCAAGACTTGGATCGAGGAATTGGAGGCTGCCGCCAGCTACGGACACAACGCGGCGATCCTTCTGCGAGTGTTACCGCCGCTGTATGAAGCGTTAGACGTCCCAGACCGCGATGTGCGCACGCGTCGTCTCAAACAGCGCGCGATCCAGTTGCTCATCAAAGATAAGAACTACGCAACGGCACTCGCCGAGTTGCGTGCGCAGCCCGAACGTCAGTCAAAGCTGGAGGCTCTGTGCTTGCAAGGTATGGGGGATTTCCGCGGCGCTGCGCAATGCCATTTGGCGGACGGAAATCTCAAAGAGGCATTGCTCTGCTACCGCACGATCCCCGATCTGGATGAAGCCCTCAAACTGGCCGAGGAGATTGGCGAGCACCCTGCCACAGAATCCCTCGAGTGGATCGCTAAGGTGCAGCGCTTGGTAGCGGAGCGGCCGCAGAACTTCACCAAGACGGTGACGGCCGCGGAAAAGAAACTGCTGCAGGAACTGTTGGAGAAAGCGCTGGGCGTCAACCGGCCTAAAGCAGCTCCACGCAAGGTGGCCAAGAAACCTGCAGTTCCCAGAAAGCGTGTTCCGGGTAAAGTCAGAGGCGATCGGAACTCCCCCTTCTTCTAATCGTAATCAACCAAAGAGTGTCTGCCAACAATCGCGGCGCACATTGCACCTCGTCCGCGATTACGGGCGCAGGTACCGCTCGACCAACGTGCGCGTTTCCCTTTCCGCCTGCTGGGCTTCGATGGAAGCATGAGGGTGACACAAACTCATAATCGGTAAAAGCCCTCGAAACTGAGGAATATGGGGACGGCAGGTTGCAACAATTCCCAAAAGCATCGGGCTCGAAGGTTGCGGTCTGCACAGCACAGCGCGCGGCGGCGCGGGCAGTGATAAAACGCGACCTGACCATCGTCTCCAAAGGCACCATGAACTGGTCGATCGGCAGGTTCACAGCGACCTTTCCGTTTCCATACTCTTTGGCGAGAGGGGCGGCCGCATCGAATATGATGTCGATCTTGCCCGTCTGCTTCACGATGCTGTCGATGTATTGGTTGACGGCGGCGTCGTCCGTCGTGTCGATTGCGGCCGCGTGCGCCCGGCCACCATTAGCCACGATTTCGTTTGCCACTGCTTCAGCGCTCGACTTGGTACGACCTGACAAGAAGACTTCTGCGCCCTCGGCTGCAAACTCTTTGGCGACGGCAGAGCCGATTGAGCCGCCAGCGCCGAATACGACTGCATGCTTGCTTTTCAAGATTTCGAACACATCTCGCTGGACGGCGTAATCCAGGTTCGCGGCTCGGGCGAAGACGGCGAAGACGGCGATTTCCCCTACGGCGACTGCACCGCGCCCTACCCTGTTCATGAGATGTGCTATTCGGCGAATGGTTTCACCTTTGCGGTGGTACGGAATCGGCCTCTATGACGACAGTCTTCCGTGTCAACAACTACGACGGCTCCAGCTGGTGAGGGTTCGTCGAAGTTGGACGTGTCAGGTTCAGCATTTCATCCTGCGCTCCGCTCGGAACCGGCGAGGTAGTTTGCGCGTTTATGCAACCAGATAGTGAATTGACCAGCGCAGTCGGCCCCTAAATGAACCAAGGAAATGTCTGCTGAGGGGCGCAATCGCCCCCACGCTTGTGTGGACGATTGCTGCCCCCTTACTCGGATCGGTCAGCGAACATGCTGGTGGATGCGAAGAATGAATATTCCTTGCAGCGCTCCGATAATGGACCGCACGTAACTGTTGAGATCAGTTCGCGCGCAAAACCGCTCCGTGATCTCTGAGTGAGATGCGGCTAACCCGAAGTTAGTGCCTACGCGCGTTCCTGACAACTCGATCCCGGAGCCCGTGGCTCTCCTTCCTTGGTGAACTGGATGCGGCGGTCGAGGCCGAAGTTCGCCTGGAGTGTATGGGAGGATTTGTCGTGACCCTGGTGTACGGCTTCTCGATTGCCTGATTCAGCGAGAGAGGTCTATTCTGCCTGCGAGCCAAAACCAAGACTCTTCGAGGAATCCAAGCATGAAACTGAGGACGAGAGAGAGACTATAATCTTATTGAACTCTTCAGCCTCGGGCAGAGCAGTCAAACGATGAGCGCGAACGTGAACGCATTGAGGAGCATTCGCAAAGTCACGGATACGGAACAGCAGCAGACGGAAACGTACCGTTACTGGCACAGTCTGTCCATTGGAGATCGACTCTCCGGTGTTTGGGATGTAAGCGAAGCCGCCTACAGCTTCGCTGCCGCTTTCAAGGGAGTTCCGGTCAATGATGCCCAAGGATCTGAAAGATTTACTGCGCGCGTTCAACGACCACAGCGTTAAGTATCTGGTCGTGGGAGGTTATGCGTTCGGCGTTCACGCTGAACCGCGGGCCACAAAAGACTTGGATGTTCTCATCCGCGCAGATGAAGAGAACAGCGCTGCCGTCTTTCGCGCTCTCACCCAATATGGCGCACCCCTTGATGGCTTGAATCCTCGAGATTTCATGGACGGCTCGACATTCCAGGTGGGCCGGCCTCCGGCACGGGTGAATATCCTGCAACGAATTGATGGTCTCACTTTCGATGAAGCCTGGGAGAACCGAATCGAGGGCCTCATCGATGGGGAAGTCCATATCAGTGTGATCTCGAAAAATGATCTCATCCGAAACAAACTCGCAACTGGACGGGAGCAAGACGCCCTCGACGTCAAGAAATTGCGGGCTTCGGCCGAGCAAGATCCGAACCTGAGGAAATAGACCTTGTGATCGCCCCGCAGCCGGTTTAGGGCCAATCCCAGCGGGCGGTCTTTGCGTTGGGCACTCTCCAACCACTCATCCCAATCGAATGGGAGGAGGTGCCCATGATTTCGTGCATCTCCGCCGTCTACGCCGAATGCGAGGAGGATCGCAATCCCACCTGCTGAGGGCGTCGGACGGCGCGTCCTATGTGACCAAATTCCAGAATAACGAACCACGTACACGTCCTCGCCAACGAGATGCCGGCCACCAGGTTAGGCGCGAAATTAGGGCTTCCAATGCCGCCCGTTAAGGTGATTGAGGTCTGTGATTGACTAATTACGCACACTCCGGATCTGCGCATCTAGTTGGCCGGCAAAGAGCTCGACTTTTAGAGCGGAAAACAACTGAGCGTCCGGAATGAGACACAGAAGTTGATAGGTACGGTAAAACGCCGTACAACTGAAGATGAAAGGTGATCCTCTTTCGATTTCGGGTTGCTTTTGTTTAGTACATCCATAGTAGCGTTACTAATTGCAACGCTACT
>JASHQK010000552.1 GCA_030039195.1 Candidatus Sulfotelmatobacter sp. | reverse complement strand
GAGCCCTGAGGATCAGGATCCGAAGCGCTCAGTGCGACTACCGGATATCGCGGGCTTGGTTGAGTTCGACGATGTCAGTTTCAGTTATGACGGGACGCACGAAGTCCTGCACGATATTTCATTCACCGCTCAACCGGGAACGGTGACTGCGCTGGTCGGTTCCTCAGGTTCAGGAAAATCGACGACCATTGGATTGATCTCGGCATTTTACGTACCGGGCAAGGGCGAGATCCGCGTGGATGACGTGGATTTGAGCAGAGTACGTCTCGATTCGTTCCGGACGCGACTGGGGGTTGTGCTGCAGGAGTCGTTTCTTTTTGATGGGACGATTCGAGACAACGTCGTTTTCTCGCGGCCCGACGCCACCGAGGAACAAATTCTGCACGCCTGTCGTATTGCACGTGTAGATGAGTTTGCCGAGTCATTCGCCGATCGCTATGACACGGTGGTTGGCGAGCGCGGCGTAAAGCTTTCGGGAGGGCAGCGCCAGCGAATTTCAATTGCTCGCGCCATCCTGGCGGAGCCGCGAATCCTGATTCTGGATGAAGCAACTTCCAGTCTCGACTCCGAATCGGAACAACTGATCCAGCACGGGCTTTCTTATCTTATGCAGGGGCGAACGACCTTTGTCATTGCGCACCGGCTTTCGACCATCCGCCGAGCCGATCAGATTCTCGTGATGGAGCAGGGACGCATTGTCGAGCGTGGCACGCATGCGCAGCTCTATGCCGCGCGCGGCCGCTATTACGATCTCTACACTCGCCAGCACGGCGTGGAAGAAAATCTGTTTCTCGCTCCCGGCGAGGGCGATGCGGTTGCAGTGGACGGAAATGGCGCCGAAGTCAAGAATGGCGACGTGAAAGCCAGCGATGCGCTGCGCGTGCTGAGAGGAGAGATCCGTTGACCACGGCTTCCACGGTTTCTGCTCCGCGCGAAACCATCGCGATTCACAGCGAGAATTTATGCCGCCATTACCGCATGGGGAACAACGTAATTCGTGCGGTCGACGGCGTTTCACTCGAAATCCACTCCGGGGAATTTGTGGCCCTGCTCGGAACTTCGGGGTCAGGCAAGTCGTCGATGCTGAACCTGATCGCCGGGCTCGATCGCCCCACTTCCGGCAGCGTCGTCGTCCAGGAGCGCGACCTGGCCAAGCTCTCGCGCGAGGAACTGGCCAAGTATCGCCTGCATGTGGTGGGCATGGTGTTCCAATCTTTTAATCTGATCCCCAGCATGACGATCGCGGAGAACGTCGAACTCCCGCTGCGTTTTGCCGAAGTGGAACGGAGCCGGCGCTCGGCTCTGGCGCTCGAGGCGCTGGATCGAGTCGGCTTGCGCGCGCGCATTCATCATCGTCCGAGCGAACTTTCCGGCGGCGAGCAGCAGCGCGCGGCTCTGGCGCGGGCGCTGATCAATCGTCCGCAGCTTCTGCTGGCCGACGAGCCGACAGGAAATCTCGACAGCCATACCGGGACCGAAATCCTCGATCTGATTCGCGACTTGAACGAGCAGATGGGCATGACGGTTGTGATGGTCACGCACGAAAGGGCGCTGGCACAGCGCTACGCGCAGCGGATGATTTTTCTGGCTGACGGCAGACTGGTGGATGATCGTCCGAACACTCCGCTCGCTTCCAGCGCAAGGGAGGCACAGCAGTGAAGATCTCCGATCTTTCCGAGCTGGCGGTGCGCAATTTGCGCGAATCGGTGTTGCGCAATTCGCTGACCACCGTCGGCATTTCGGTCGGCGTTGCCTCTCTGGTCGCGATGCTCTCGCTTGGCACGGGCCTGCAGCAGATGTTCACCCGCAGACTCGCCAAGTCAGGACTTTTCGACACAGTTGTGGTTACTTCCTACCGCAACGCGCGCGGCATGGGACGCGACGAGGAAAGAAATGGAGTCAATCCCGCCGAGAGCCGCGTCCTTGACGAACCAGCGCGGCGGGAAATGGAAAAGCTCGCCAACGTGCTCGAAGCCTATCCCGACATCCGTTTTTCGACCGAGTTGCGCTTCGAGGACAAGCCCCATCTCACCATGGTTTCCGCGCTGCCAGTATCCGCGAAATCAAACGATGCGTTCGACGGCATGCAAGGAAGTTTCTTTTCATCTGACACGGCTCCCGAAGCGATTTTGCAGAAGTCGTTCGCGGAAGACCTTCTGGGCAAGACGCCGCCGCTGGGAGCGCCGGAACCGAATGTCGCCGATCTGGCGAAACCTCTGCTGGGAAAAGACCTGACGATGTTGTATGCGCAGCGCGAGCCGACTCCTGCGCCAGCTGTGCCGCTCCGGCCAGCCGACTCTACCTCCGGCGACAGCACCGCGGGAGCTGCCTATACTGTGGTTTCGCACGAGCAGAAATTAAAGATCGTCGGCGTCTCCGATCTCGACCCCGAGAGCATGCGCGGTCCCACGCGCGGAAGACTGTTTATTCCGCTCAAGCTGGCGGAGAACCTGCATGTCATGGGAATGGCCGACCTGCGCGAACTCTCGCACTCAGGCGACGAGCCGGTCTACGGATCAATCAGCGTACGCGTAAAGGATCCGTCGCAGGTCAAGGGTGTCGAAGATGCAATCAAGAAGATGGGTTTCTCGACTTTCTCGATTCTCGACGCCAGCCGCAGCCTGCAGCAGGTCTTCAAAGTGCTGTTTGCATTTCTGGGTATTTTCGGCAGCCTTGCACTTACTGTCGCTTCCATCGGCATTGTCAACACGCTCGTGATGGCGATTCTCGAGCGGCGGCGTGAAATCGGCATTATGAAGGCGATCGGAGCGAGCGACGCCGATGTGAAGAAACTTTTCTTTGCTGAAGCGGGCGCCATGGGGATTCTCGGTGGAATCATCGGCGTCTTGTTCGGATGGGCGATCGGCCAGGTCATCAATTTCGGAACAAATATCTACCTCAAACGCCAGTCCATTCCTCCCGAGCATTTCTGGGCCGTGCCCTGGTGGCTGGCCACGGGTGCCATTATCTTCGCGGTTATTGTCAGCCTGGTATCGGGTCTGTATCCTGCCAGCCGCGCTGCCCGGCTCGATCCCGTGCAAGCCTTGCGCTATGAATAGAGCTTGCGCATGAAATTCAAGGTCCTGCCCTGCCTGACGCTTGCATTGGTCTGCTTTTTCTGCGCTACGACTTCCGCGGCGCAGAGCCGTATTGACTGCGGCGCAATCAACAGTCGCATACTGAAGCGCGCGGTCCATTACTGCGTCTACATTCCTGAGGGCTACGATTCGAGCGCGTCCCGACGGTATCCTTTGCTCTATTTTTTGCATGGCCTGGGCGACAACGAGCAAACGCTGTTCAATAGCGGCGGATGGACTCTGATTGATGACCTGCGCCATCAGCACAAACTCGGCGAATTTCTGATCGTTGCGCCGCAAGGCTGGCGCAGTTTCTACATCAATTCCGCAGACGGCTCCTTTCGCTATAGCGATTTCTTTCTGCGCGAGTTCATACCATATATCGAGCGCAGATACCGCGTATTGCCCGGCCGCGCAGCACGCGCGATCACCGGCATTTCGATGGGAGGCTATGGAGCGCTGCGCTTCGCGTTTGCGGATCCTCAGCTTTTTTCAGCGGTGAGCGCGCAGAGCGCAGCGCTGATCACCGAAACACCGCAAGAATTGGATGCGACCATGAGTTCCGGTTATCCACTGGCCAATCTCATGGCAGCGGTGTTTGGCAATCCCATCAATATTCGACATTGGGAGGCAAACAATCCCTTTCTTCTAGCGAAGAAAAATGCGGGCGAACTGCGCAAGCTGGCGATCTATTTCAACTGCGGGCAGGAAGATAATTACGGATTCGAAAAAGGCGCGGCCAGGCTCGATCAGGAACTGAACGAGCTGCGAGTTCCCGACGAGTATCGCCCCTATCCTGGCGACCACAGCATCG
>JASHQK010000551.1 GCA_030039195.1 Candidatus Sulfotelmatobacter sp. | reverse complement strand
GGCGCCCACTTGATCAAGAATGCGAAGACCACCCTGGATGTCTTTGGTGGCGTGAACTACACGCACCAGACGTATTCCAACGGGCCGCCGGTTCCGGGGACGACTCCAGTGGTCTACGTCTCTTACGGCATGACGAACCGTTTCGTGGCTATGACCATCGGCAACCAGCTGACCCAGAAACTGGGCAAGAGCACCGTGCTCAATGAAACCGCCAGTTTCTTTCCTGATTTGCAGCACACGGGCCAATACCAGGCCACCGTCACCATTGGCACGGTGACGAAGTTGAACAAATGGCTGGGCTGGCAGAATTCGTTCAACGATATCTATGTGTCGAATCCTCCGACTGGAACCAAGACAAACGACGTCATTTTCACCACCGGCCTGAACGTCGCGTTCACTCACTAGAATCGTTGCGGCATGGCCGGCGACGTGGCTGTGGCGGTTAGCCGTGACGCGTGCTACTATGCCGCGGGCTCCGGTAGTTCCTCTGATTGCGCCGCACGCGAAGGAGTCGCTATGTTTCCGCCGGAATGTGCTCCCAGCCGTCGTGATTTTCTTAAGGTAGCAGGATTCACCGCAGCGGCCTCTGGTTTGGTGCTGATGACGGAAGCCGCCACTTCCGAAGAATCAGACGTAAACATCATCGGCCCGAAGAAAGGCTATTCTCCGCAGATCGGCACTCTGGTCTCGATGATGACGTGGATGCGGATGGTGGTCCTCAGCTCGGTCAAAGGCATGTCGCAGAATGATCTCGATTTCCTGCTCGATGACAAAGCGAATCGTATCGGCGCTCTACTCATGCATCTCGCCGCCACAGACCGAATTTACCAGATCAACACCCTCGAGGGAATTCCTCTGAAAGACTTGCCGGAAGAGTACAAACAGAAGTTTGGCCTCGCCATGGAACTCGGTGAACCGGCTCGCCAAGCCATCAAAGGCAACAATCTCGATTACTACCTGAACCTGTTGAGCGAGACCCGCGAGCATACGCTCGCCGAGTTCCGCAAACGCGATGACGAGTGGCTCATGGCCGTCGACAAGCAATGGGGATGGGGTCCGACCAACAATTACTGCAAGTGGTTTCATGTCTGCGAGCACGAGTCGAACCACAACGGCCAGATCAAGCTGCTGAAAAGCCGGTTGCCGGGAACTAAATCCGTAAACCAGGGATAAGGAGATGTCTCGAATGCGTATTCGAAACATAACGCGTGTTCTGATCGGAGCCTCGTTTTTCGCGGCATTGCTGGCTTCGGGCAGCGACGCTGCAAAATCTGTTTCGGTGAACGGATATGTCATCGATTCGGCTTGCGCATTTACCAAGAGTCTCAAGAAGCCGATCAGTCCGCAGTGCGCAGTGGCTTGCGCCAAAGCTGGCTCGCCGTTGGTCATTCTGGCCGATAGCGGCACCATCTATTGGCCGATTGCAGATACGACACCGGCTTCAAGCCAGAATGACAAACTCCTTCCCTTTGCCGGAGAGCGGGTCACGGTGACCGGCAAGGTCTATGCCCGCGGCGGATCCTCGGCAATGGTGGTCGAAAAAATCGCCGCCGAGGCGGCCAAGTAACTGTGGCGCCGCGTGTGGCGCCGAACACTCCTGTCTCGCGCTCAAACTCCCGATTGATTCCCTTTCCTTGGGCGAGTAGATTGGTGTGTCTTAAAACAGGAAGACGAAACTGCCGGTGATCGCCCAATGCTGAAACGATTTATTGTTACGGCTCTTCTGTCGGCAGCTTTATAGCTGCCACTGACGCAGAGCGTTCGGCAACGGTTCGTATCAGGGCACTGCTTTAGAGCTTGCGGAAAAACGGAAGTGGGTGCCCCATGTCTCGCCGCTTTTGCGAGACATGGGAAAAGCAGCCGTTATCTAACCGGAGGGAAATGATGAATCGCAATTTTTCGCGCCGTACATTTCTGCAGGGGAGCGCGGCCGCAGCCGGTGGCCTGCTGGCTTCCAAAACTGTTTTCCTCGAAGCCCAGCCTATGCCGCGTGCGGTCGCGCCCAGCGATCGCGTGCGCTTTGGCATGATCGGAGTCGGCATGCAGGGTTCCGGCCTGCTGGGCGGTGCGATCACAATCCCCGGCATCGAGTGCGTTGCTGCCGCCGATTTATACGACGGACGCCATACCCTGGCTAAAGAAATCACAGCCAACCCAGACCTGCCGACCACGCGCCATTATCAGGAGCTTCTCGAGCGCAAAGATATCGACTGCATTGTGGCGGCTGTGCCCGATCACTGGCACAAGCGCGTCGTGGTCGATGCCTGTAACGCCGGCAAAGATATTTATTGCGAGAAGCCCATGTCGCACACCGTGGCCGACGGATTCGCCATGGTCGACGCGGCGCAGAAAAACAACCGCATCGTCCAGATTGGTTCGCAGCGCGTGAGTTCGGTGCTGTGCGCGAAAGCGCGAGAACTTTATCAAAGCGGTACGATCGGCGACATCGAAATGGTTGAACTCACGCTCGGCCGCAACGATCCCACCGGTGCCTGGGAGTATCCTCCTCCTCCCGATTTGTCCCCGGAAACGCTGGACTGGGATACCTGGCTCAACGACGCTCCCAAGATTCCGTTCAACAAATATCATTTCGCGCGCTGGCGCTGCTGGAAGGCCTACGGCACGGGAGTCGCCGGAGATCTCATGGTGCACCTCATCAGCGGAATGCTGGTCACTCTGGGATGGAATGAAGCTCCGCGGTCCGCCACGGCGATGGGTGGCATCTTCCGCTTCGACGACGGGCGCGACATGCCCGACTTCCATGCCGTTCTGTTCGATTACCACGGCATTCCGGTTTATGTGCGTCTCGATCTCGGCTGCGAAACGCCGGAACTGGCGCGCTTTATGGGACCGAGGGGAATTCTCGATGCCACCGAGTTCGAAGTCCGGCATACGACGCAAGTGGGCGTCGACACCGATCCCAGCTATTACAGCTTCAGTTTCCCGGCGAAGATGCGCGCGGAGTACGTGAAGCAGTGGCACCTCGAGCATGATCCGCCGCTCGGCAAAGAGCCGCTCAACGAAGACACTATCTATCGCGGCCACGATTGGGACGATGTGCGTCCGCACCTGAACGTCTTTTTCGAATCGGTGAAGTCGCGCCAGCCGGTGACCGAAGACGCGGTGTTTGGAAATCATGCCGCCGTTGCCTGCCACATGGCCAACGAGTCGTACTTCCGGAAGAAACCCGTGACCTGGGACGAAGCGACGAGGACGGTCAAGTCGTAGACTCACCGGTCATAAAGACTGGCCAATTCCTTCAGCCGGGCTGCGATCGCGGGGCTGGCCGCGCCCGGCTTCATTCTCCATTTCCAATATCCGCTGGCTTTGCCGGGAAGATTCATGCGTGCCTCGCTGCCCAGCCCGAGGACATCCTGCATCTGGATGATCGCGGTGTTGGCGACGGATGACATAATCGCGCGAATCAGCACCCAGTGGATCGGTTCGTCTTTGAAGTCCAGATAGGCGCGCGCGTGCGCGTGTTCTTTGGCGACATCTTCTGCGGTGCGAGTGCTGTCGCCGCCGCCGCTCGTCCACCAGCCCACCACCGTGTCGTTGTCGTGAGTTCCGGTGTACGCCACCACTTCGCGAACATAATTGTGCGGCTTGAAGCTGGGCGCCTGCGGATCGTTGCCAAAGGCGAATTGCAGGATCGCCATGCCGGGAAGCCCAAATTCGTGACGCAGGGCTTCGACTTCCGGTGTAATGACGCCAAGATTTTCGGCGATCACCGGCACGTCGCCCAATTCCTTGCTCAGCGCGGCAAACAGTTCCCGGCCCGGGCCTTTCACCCAATGGCCGTGCATCGCCGTCGTCTCGTCGGCCGCAACTTCCCAGTAGGCTTCGAAGCCGCGGAAATGATCGATGCGCACAAAATCATAAAGCCGCAGCGCCGAGCGCATTCTTTCCACCCACCAGTGATATTGCGTCTGTTTCAGCAGTGGCCAGTTGTAGATTGGATTGCCCCACAGTTGTCCGGTGGCGCTGAAATAGTCCGGCGGCACGCCCGAGACTTTTGCCGGTCGGCCGCGTTCATCGAGGATGAAAAATTGCCGGTTCGCCCAGACATCGGCGCTGTCGTGCGCCACGTAGATGGGAATGTCGCCGATGATGCGCACATTCCTCTCGCACCCGTAGGCGCGCAGAGCTTGCCATTGCCGGAAGAATTCAAATTGAAAAAACTTCTGGGCTGAGATTTCGCCAGACAATTTTGCCGACCAGCGGCTGAGAGCCTCGGGTTCCCGGCCCGCGATGTCTGCCGGCCAATCCGTCCACGCCGCCATTCCATGCGCTTCCTTGACTGCCATAAACAGCGCAAAATCCTCGAGCCATTTTGCATTCTCTTGCGTGAACTGTTCGAACTGCCGTCGATCCTCGGCCGAAGCGGTGGCAACAAAATTCCGCGCAGCCTCCTGCAACAACCGCATCTTGAACTGGCCGGCTGCTTCATAATCGACGCTTTGCAGAGGGAACGTCGGCGCGTTCTCGAACTCGTCCGAGCTCAGAAGCCGCGCGCGAGCCAGCCGATCCAGACTGATGAGCAGGGGATTGCCCGCGCTCGCGGAAAAACATTGAAAGGGCGAGT
>JASHQK010000049.1 GCA_030039195.1 Candidatus Sulfotelmatobacter sp. | reverse complement strand
GGCTGGAGGGGTTTCCAGTCCAAAACGCCGCGCAGTGGAAATCATGTCGGAGACGGTCATTCCAACGGTGAGCATCCGAAAATACGAATTGCACGAGTATGCAATCGCCGCAGTGAGGTTGAGCTTGCCGTGCCCGCGCGGACGCCAGCAGCCCGTCGCGCTTCCACGGCAAATGTAGCTCGGATACTGGAAGTCGTTCTTCTCGCCATATGCCGCCGCGGCGAAAGGCTTCAACAGCGATCCCATCGGTATTGGCGTTTCAAGGTGATCCCAGCGCGATGCAATGATGTGACCGGTGTGAGTATTGAGCAGCAGAAAGGAAATGTCGGGTCCAGGAAAGCTGTGATCTAGCGCCTTCAGAGCCGACTGGGAAAAGAGCGTTGTTTCGGAGTTTTTGGCGCCACTCGAGAGGGGCGAAACGGCGCTGTTACCCGAAGGCCACAGCGCCGCGGTCAAAACCAGCGGCAGTGCAAAGTACCTTACTCCGACCATTCGTAAGTGACAGTCTCCCGAACCAGACCAGCCTCGTTGTGCACCTCGACTCGCTCGGCCGCGACGGCGGCGAGCGTACGGCTGAGACTGGCCATATTCTCGGAAAAGAATTGCGGTTCGCGTTCCATGTTTCCTATCTGCGAACCGGCGCCGCCAGGGCGATCGATCAGATTTGTGAATCTGGCAAAATTCGCGCGTTCGTGCTGATGATTGAAGCCGGCAAGAAAATCCGCCGGCTTGTGGTTTGAGCTGCGCGCGAAATTAGCCAGCATCGACTCCATTAGAGCCGCATCACCGTTGACTAACAAGTATTTCCCGTGAGCCGACACGAAAAGAGGCCACAAGCCGTCGAGTTCACTGTAGCCCGAGTTTTGGCGCCAGCCGAGACCGAGTTGGCTCGCGGTCAGCGCGGGTTCGAGAAAGTTCGTTAAGGCCGACTGTACTTCCTTTTCGTTCCAATCCGAAGCTGAGACCAGAACCACGGCCGTATGCATTCGAACGAAAACTCCAGCCTTTTCGCGCGCCGTTGACTGCACTTCCAACGCAGCCTGAACTTGCGCTTTGTCGAGCAACTGTTTCAGCGCGGGTGTGGATTCCTGGGCGGAATGCGCGACTGGGGGCTGGTCGATGCGTGTCTCAAGATCAGACGCGCCACCCTGTTCCCCCGACGTGAGCTGAACCTGCGGAGCCATTTGCGATGGAGGTGCAGCGCCCAGGTGCGGCGCCAACAGCTTGGTTTCAAGCAGTGCAAAACATTGCTCGGAAGAAGGGTTGGCCGTTGCCGCGTAAAGACCGACATCCGCAGGAACCAAGCGCACGACGTCACCCGCTGCAGCAGCACCCTCGGTAGCGGCAACCCGCTCCAGTTCTTTCTTTCGGATCAGAACACGCTGTTCGCGGTACTCGCGCCCGGAGCGAAACAAATCAGTCACCACCGCCGAATACTGCGAGAGGTCAGTGATATTCTGTTGCACCCAATATGTACGGAAATAGCCATTCGGCACCAATTTTTCCAGATTGAGGACCATGCGCAGATCGCCCGGCTTCGCCGCCGATGCGGTCGACTGCGACCACCATGGCTCAGCTTCCACGGTCCGGTCCTGGCTGCCCGAGATCAGCTGCAGCGCTCCCGCGAGCAGATCTTCGCGGGTGGCGAGCAACAGATAATCTCCGGAAACAGCGAACGCTACTTCGCGCTTCGATTCAGAATCGCGCCGAAGGTAGAAATCCGCACCTCCCGCATTGCGCGGTTCAAACTTCGCACGCGACTGCCACAACGTGGTTTGTACCGATTTGGCCGAGGGCAAATGCGTGACGTAAAGGAATTGCAGGTTTCCGACGTCGTACAGGGCCAAGGCGCTGCGGTCGCCGGCAACCTGCGAAAGAAAATCCATGTCGGGCGGAAGTCCAGCCGCCACGGCAAACTGATCTCCAGCTCCTTTCAGGCGCAGAAAAAGGCGCGACCGCGAAAACACTTCGTAGTTGCTGCTTTGAATCCATTGTCGCTTTTCCGGCGAGGAATTCCAGTCGCTGAGCAGTGATGCGAAATCCTGAGCCTCGACGTAGAGCAAGGGTCCGGCAGGAACATATCGAGAGAGCGAAATCTCAGCCGTACTCTCTGCGCGATACGCGCCCCATCCGATTCCTGCCGAGAGAACCGCGATACAGAGGATAATAGCCAGCCGGTTCATGGCTTGACGCCTCCTTCCGGAACCACAGCCTGTGACGCCGGGGCCGCGCGAGCGACAAGGCGGCTTCGAACGACGCGATCCTGCTCCAGCGCTTCATGCAGAAGCGGCTGTCGGGCCGCGTTTTGCCACTCGATACGAAGGTGAGCTTGTGCGTCTGCGATCTTGCGGAGCAACGCTTTGCGCGCCGTGGGCGAACTCTCGAGCCTGCGGGCCGTCCGGTAATAAGGCAGCGCATCTGAGATTTGCCCAAGGCGGCTCAGTGCATCGCCGATCATTTGCGCCACTTTCGCCTGTTCAGCGTGAGAGAGCTTGACGGGTGAGACAAATGGGTTATTGGATTCATTTTCTTCCTCGTCGAATGCGGAGCTCACAATCTCTTCCTCCTCGTTCGCCGCCTCCAGTGGGTGGTTGCGCAGGAACTGGCTATCCAGGAGCGGTTGCATGACTGCAAGCGCGTATTCATCCGACTGGGCGGCCACTGCGGCTTCGAAGAGCGGTACGCGGGCTTCGTTGCGGCGTGGGAAATCAACGATGCAATGGCTGAGGAGTTGCATCTTCGTCTGCGTGTCGGCAACATTTTGTGCAGCCTGAATGCGGGCATCGTAGAAATAGAACTTGTCCGCTGCCGCGGTTGTGATTCCACCAGGAAGGCCGGAGAGTAGATTCAATTCTCCACTGCCCAGATCTGCATGAGGATGGCCGTTGAGCGAGGCAGCGGCCTTCAGGCGAACGTCATAGGAAACATCCTGCGCTGCTCCCAGGGCCGCCAGAGATTTTTCCGCATCAGCAGCGTCAGTTGCAGCCGCGAGCTTCGCCTTGGCCAGTCGCAAACGATAAGTAGCGTCCCAGGGTGCCGACCGAACCAGTTCATCGAGGAATTCGATGGCCTCGGCGTTATGGCCGGTCTTTTCCAGCAGGGCAGCCGCGGGATCGAGATTCTCGAACGGATTTCCCACGGCCACGACCAGACGACGTAAGAGATCGAGCGCGCCAGCCGTGTCGCCGGAGGCAAGGCGAATTTCGGCAAGACCGAGAAAGTTCGCGGCTACCAGTTGGTGTTCTTCAATTTCCCGCGCAAACACAAATTCCAGGATTTTGCGCGCGGACTGTTTGTCTCCCGCTTCGAACAACTGGCGAGCGGCCGTGCGCAATATCTCCGGAGCAGGCATGCTTTCAGGTTCCGCCGCGTAAGCGCTGAGCTTCGCATCGAGCGCCCCGATTTGCGCTGCGACCCGCAACTCAAGCGGAACGAGCGTCGCCGCTTGCGCGGCTCGGCTTTCGTGCGGAATGGCCGCAATCGCGTTGTTAGCAGCCTCGAATTGCTTGGTGCGAATCAGGTAACGGATCCAGCGTATTTGCCAAGAGATCAGATCCTGATCGGCATATTGCCGCTCCAGCCCGTTCAGCTTCGCCGCTGCGGTCTCTTTCTCTTCGAGAATGCGGCGGTAAATCGGCGCACGCTCCGCCAGCGGGATCCACGATGCATCGGCGATATCAGCCAGAATCATCGTGGGATCATGAGCGGCGCCGGAAAGATCAATCACCCAGGCCGTCGCCGCGGTTGGATCGTTGACGGCGGCATAAACGGAGTGCAACAGCGCGTTGGAGCGATAATTCCCGTTGCGGCGAAGATAAGCACGGACGATGGCTTCAGCATCCGGCTTCAACTCGCCAAACAGATGGCGCGCCGCGAGCTGATCGCAGGTACGCCCGAAGTCAGCCCAGAAGCTTTCAGGAACGCGTGCACTATTGATCTGCGCCGCAAGCACGACCAGAGCCTGCTTCCATTCCTTCAGCGCTGCGTCGCGATCGCCATGCATCGCGTAGGCGACGGCGAGATCGTCATATACATCCGGACGATCGGGAGAAAGTTCGAGGGTGTGGTTGTAATCGTCAATGGCATTCTTGGTTTCCCCGGCGCTGACGTAATACTCCGCCAGAGTCAAATATCCGGAAGCAGTGGCCGGGCTCTCTTCGAGGATGGCAGGTAGAAAGTCTTCGGGATTCCCCAGCTTCGACATCCCGAGATACTCGCCGTAACGCGAGCCATAGTAAAACCAGACGTTGCCCGCAAGCTGCTGAGTGCGGTCAACCGGCTTTGCGAGTCGTACGCCGATGGGGTCGTCGCCCAGCGCACTGAGAAACGAATTGTTGACAGCGGGCGTGGGCTCAGAGAAGTAGAACCCGACGAGCGCGTTGTAGGCCTTGCTCCAGACCGCAGGGCGAGCTTTGCCGCGAGCCTGAACTACGGCGTGCGAAAGAGCGGCATCCCCGTGCGCAACGGCATAGTCCGCCGCCTGCTCGCTGGCCGGCGAGGACCAAATCCCTGCGATGCGCACAATCTCTTCCGGTTTGCGGGCTACCAGCAGCTGGAAGAATCGCTG
>JASHQK010000550.1 GCA_030039195.1 Candidatus Sulfotelmatobacter sp. | reverse complement strand
TTCCCGGATAACAAGGTTTCCTCGGACCTCGATTTCTCCAGAAGTGCGCGCCCAGTTCCCGCGAAGAAAAAGCCTTGCTCCGGTTGCGTTCTTGAAAGGGCGCGGCTTCAGCCGTGCCGTGCTGCAGAACCGTGCCCTGTGGAAGAGCGGCCCTTCAGGGCCGAGTTACGGAACCCCTCGATGAGCGGCTTTAGCCGCCGAGGTTTACGAACCCTCGACCTGAACTAAGACAACCCGGGCTTCCCGGGGAAGAGCTGACAATTCAGAGGCTTGGCCCAGCGACGTAGTACCTCCGTACCGTGCCTAGTACTTCAGTTACCGCTACCCGAGTGACCGGAGATGCTTGGTCTTCTCACCACAACTAATAGTATTCACACGAAACTAGGTACACAAGATCTAGCAATCGCTTCCAGCCACGTTTTTCTCCATTCCAAAAAACCGGCAAAAAACCCCACAAAACAGAGAAATTCGCTCCGAGCCGGGGCTTTTCCGGGCTGATATATGCTCAGGACACCGAAAGCCCTCGGAGCAGAATGCCGATGTTTGTAGTGCGAGCGTTTTCCGAGGCGCACGCCGGAACAGCACACTGGAACTGGCGTACGGAGCACAACGAAATATGGCCGACTCGCGAGAAGTCATGAACATTCGCCAAGCGTCGCAGTATCTGGGCGTGAGTCCGGACACGCTGTACAAGTACGTCGGCGAGCAAAGAATCCCGGCTTTTAAGCTGGGCAATCGCTGGCGCTTCAAGAAATCCAGATTGGATCAATGGATGGAAGAGAAGTCCAGCGAAATGGAACCGCAAGCAAAACGCAAGGGCAAGGCGGCCGGCAAAGCCGCCGGGCAAGTTTAGTTAAACATGACGCGGGCCGGAGTGCCCGCGCCACACAAAAAGGTGGGCACATGTTTGGAATGGGATCGAAGTCGATTGTTGGCCTGGATGTAGGCTCCTCGAGCATCAAGGCGGTCGAGCTCAAGAAAAAGGGCGGGCAGATTGAAGTCGCGCACCTGGGGCTGGAACCGCTGGCTTCCGACATCGTGGTCGATTCCATGATCGTCGACTCCGGCACAGTCTCCAGCGCGATCTCGAAGGTGTTCTTGGAGAACCAGATCAAGACCAAGGCCGTCGCCACTGCCGTGAGCGGCCACTCCGTTATCGTGAAGAAAATCTCGCTGCCTTCGATGAGCGATCAGGAACTGGCCGAGACCATCGAGAAAGAAGCGGCCCAGCACATCCCCTTCGATCTCGCCGATGTCAGCCTCGACTACCAGATTCTTTCCGACGAAGTCGGCAGCCCCCAGATGGATGTTCTGCTGGTCGCGGTGAAGAAGGACAAGATCCTGAACTACACCAACGTGCTCTCCATGGCGGGCCGCACCCCGGCTATCGTCGATATCGATGCGCTGGCCTTGCAGAATTGTTACGAGTACAACTACCAGCCGGCGCCCGGCCAGGTGGTCGCCCTGCTCAACCTGGGCGCCAGCGTGATGAACATCAACATCGTCAAGGGCACCACGCCGCTATTCCCGCGTGACGTCAGCGTCGGCGGACATCAGTACACCGACTCGTTGCAGAAGGAACTCGACCTTAGCTTCGATGACGCCGAAGCCCTGAAACTGGGCCGCAAAGTCGGCACGGTCAGCGAAGACGCCAAGCAGCCCATCCTGCAGCAGGTCACCGAAATCATCGTGCTCGAAATCCAGAAGACGTTCGATTTCTTCCGCGCCTCGGCCGCCGGCGAGCACATCGAGAAGATTTATCTCGCGGGCGGATCGTCCAAGGTGCCGGGCCTGGTCGAAGCGCTGCGGCAAGAGTTCTCCATGCCGGTGGAACTGTTCAATCCTTTCCAGCGCGTCGTTCCGCCCACCGAAGGACTGGGAGCGGAACTGGTGGAGCAGAATCCGGGCCAGATGGCAGTCGCCGTGGGCTTGGCCCTGAGGAGCTTTGAATCCCTATGATCAAAATCAACCTGCTCGAAACTTCCAAAGGAAAGGGCAAACGCAGCGGTCCAAGCGTTTCGCTGCCTACGATGGAAATGGGCGATATGGGATCGCCCAAGCTCAAGGTGCTCGTCGTGGTCGTGCTTGCCGGCCTGTTTAACCTCGGCTACTGGTACCGCCTCGACCATCAGGAGAAAGCCATTGCCGTCCAGATGAAGGTTGCGGATCAGAAGAATCGCGAACTCGCCGACGTGAAAGCCCGCTTCATGGAGCGGCAGAACCAGGCCGAGGCTTACAAGCGCCGCGTCGATGTCATCGATGGGCTGCGCGCCAGCCAGACCGGCCCCGTCAATCTGCTCGCCATGCTGGGTGAGACCGTCAATAACACCGAAGCGGTTTGGCTCAGCAAGATGGACGATACCGGCCCGGTCGTCAAGCTGGAAGGCACCGCGCTCTCCACCGATGCCGTAGCCAACCTCATCGCCAATCTGCAGAAGACTGGATTCTTCAAGTCGGTGGAGATCGACGAAACCTATCAGGACAACCAGATTAAGGATATGCAGGCGTTCCAGTTCACCCTGAATTGCGAGAAGGGCAGCACTGAGAAAGGCAAGTCGTAAGAGGCGGACCTATGGCGACGAATTTCAGCGAACTATCGGGCATCAAGCAGTGGGGAGTGGTCCTCGCCGGTGGCGCACTTCTGACCGGGGCCTTGTACTTCACCGTCTTTAAGAGCCAGAGCGAGAAGAACGAGGCCGCGCAGCACGCGCTCCAGGACAAGATCCGCGAGAACAACGAACTCGAGTCCTACCGGCCCAAGCTCAAGCAGATGGAGCAGCAGCTCGCCGAGTTGAAGCAGCAGCTGGCCATCGAGCAGCGCATCGTGCCCGACGAGAAGCAAGTCGACGACTTCATCACCATGATGGATGCCGAGGCGGTCAAGGCGGGAGTGGAGCTGCGGCGCTACAAGGCGCTCGACGTCAAGTCGCAGCAGTACTACTCGGAAGTGCCCTTCCAGATCGACATGGATGGTCCCTATTACTCCATGCTGAATTACTTCGACCGCGTCAGCAAACTGGAGCGCATCGTCAACATCGGCAACCTGCTGGTGGCCAGCACCAGGAATCCCACTGGCGCGAAGCTGAAACAGACGTATCAATACGCTCCCAATGAGAGTGTGGTGGCGAGTTTCACGGCGACTACCTATTTCAGTCACGATCAACCGGCTCCGGCTCCGGGAACGAAGCCCGGAACGCCGAAGAAGTAAGGGACGGCTATGAAGCTAACGACAATTCTGGCAATCACCATCACCATGGCGGCGGGCTCGGCTTTCACTGCCCGAGCCGCAGCGCAGAACCCCGACGCCATCGATAACGCGCGCAGCGTCGCGAAATCGCTCCAGCAGGCGGCCGGCGTACCGGCGGCCAAACCCGCACCCGGCGCTCCCGCCCCCGCGGTAAAACCCGCGGTGATTCCCGGGTCGAATCGGGTGGCCACGGCTCCCGCGGCGAAGCCGGCAGCTGCCTCCACAGCGGAGGATAGCGCGGCTTCAACTGAGCACAATCGGTTGCAGAAAGTGAATGTGGTCGCCGACGGCGAGAGCTTCCGCATCGAGATGATCTCGAGCGAGGCGGTGGCCGGGAAGGCCAGCACGCTGAAGTCTCCGGATCGCGTGCTCGTCGAGTTGCCCGGAACCATCGCCGCCACCCGCGAGAATCGCATTACCGTGGGCAATGGCGGCATCAAGGGCATCCGCATCGGCACCAACGGCAAGAATCCTCCCACCACGAGCGTGGTGGTCGATCTCGAGAAAGCTTGCGCCTACGAGTTGACTCCCGGCCCGTCCGGAACTCTGGTCCTGACTTTGCATGGCGATGCCATGGCGAAGAACAGCTCTTCGCCCGCCCCCCAAGCCGCGCCCGCAACCAAGCAAGTTCCGGCCGTAGCGAAAAGTACTCCCGCTCCGATGGTGACGAAGCCGGCTCCGGCGGCCAAGACCACGATCGCGGCCAAGCCCGCCGCGGCGCCGAAGACCACGGTCATCGCGGCCAAGCCTGCGGCTCCCGCGAAAACGGTGGCGGCAAATTCGCCCTCCAAGCCGGCGCAGGCGGCGGCAAAACCGGAAAAAGTGAAGGCGGAATCGAGCGCCCCGGCGCCTGACGCCGATGCTGCTCTCGCCCTGCCCAAACCGGAAGAGAAGAAGCCGGAAGATAAAAAGTGGGCCATGAGCGGCAAGCGCGATCCCTTCTTCAGCCCAGTGGTGCAACAGAACGGATCGGGCTGCAGCACCGGTAAGAAGTGCCTGGAGGTCGGAAATATCAATTTGCGAGGGGTTGTGAAATCCGATAGCGGCTTCATCGCCGTCGTGACCAACAACCTGAACAAGGCTTACTTCCTGCGGGAAAACGATCCTGTCTTCAACGGTTACGTCGTAAAAATCACCGAGGACTCGGTCACGTTCCAGGAAACGGTGGAAGACAAGCTGGGCAAGCCGTTCACGCGGGAAGTGGTGAAACGACTCTTTACCCCGGCAGTTTAAGCGCCGGGCAGTTCCACAAGCGACACCCCCGGACTTCCGGGAAAAATGCTCAAGATTCAAGAAGGACACGCGGGCCTGGCCCGCGGGTTGGGGAGAGGCGAAATGCGAAAGCAACAACAACTGGCAATGTTGGTAGCGTTGCTGCTCTTGACGGTAGTGGCTGCGACTGCCCAGACACCGAGCCAACTGGAAAGAGTCAACGTAGTCCGCGGCACGGACGATATCCAAGTCGTGATGAGCTCGAAGGGCGCCGTCACTCCCAAGCTCAGCACGCTTGATTCACCCGCCCGTGTGGTCGTGGATCTTCCCGCCACCGTGATGGCGACCGCGCAGCATCATATCGGCGTCGACGCGGCCGGCGTCAAGGGCGTGCGCATCGGTATGGATGCACACACGCCACCTACTACGCGCATCGTGGTCGACCTCGACCAGGCCTGCAGCTATGACCTGACGCCGGGACCGGCCGGGAAGCTGGTGCTGACCTTGCACGCCGCCGCTGCGGCTAACGCCGCGACGAGCGATAACGCGTCCACCTCTGCCGTCTCGCCCCTCGCGGCCGGCAAGCCCACGTCGCCGTTTTCTCCGCGCGTGGCGGATGTGAGAAGCGTGTCTGCGCCCAAGGCCGCCAGCGTTGGCGCCAGCAAACCAACGGCAGACAATTCGGCCGCGGCCACGAATTTCGTCTTCGTCGAGCCTGCTTACCAGGCCAAGAAGGCTTCCGGCAACGATTCTGCGGCTCCAGATGCGGCCCAGAACGATGAGAGCACTGATCCCGCCGTGCGGGCTCAGGATGCCGCCGCCCGGTTCGCCGACAAGACCGCGGCTCAATTGCTCCCGGTGAACTTCCATGCGGCTCAGGAGCAGAACCCGGCCCCGGCCATTCAGCCTGCAGTCAACCTGGCCGCGGAGCAGAAAGCTCAGATGGGACAACAACCGGCCTCGGTCGGTCCCAAGTATACGGGCGAGCCCATCTCCGTCAACCTCAAGGATGTTGATCTGAAAGACTTCTTCCGCCTGATTCACGAGATCAGCGGTTTGAACGTCGTTCTTGATCCTAACGTGCATGGAACCCTGACCATCGTGCTCGACGATGTGCCGTGGGACCAGGCGCTCGATATCGTGCTCAAGAACAACGATCTGGCCCGCGAACTCGAGGGCAACGTTCTGCGCGTTGCGACCGTCGACACTTTGAAAAAGGAAGCCGATGCGCGGCGCGCCCAGGTCGAAGCGGAAGCTATGGCCGTTGACAAAGTCACGGTCACACGCTTCCTGAGCTACGCCAAAGCCAAGGACGTCATCCTTACGGTGAAGAAGTTCGTCTCGCAGCGTGGCGATGTCGTCGCCGATGAGCGCACCAACGCTGTCATCGTCAGCGATATTCCCAAGGTCATTCCGGTGATCGATCGCCTGTTGACCCAGCTCGATCGCAAGACCCAGGAAGTCGAGATTGAAGCGCGTGTGGTTGCCGCGACCCGGCAGTACGCCCGCGATATCGGCACTCAGTTAGGCTTTGCCTGGGGCAACGGACACAGCGCGATTGGTGGCAACCAGGCTGCCGGCAGCTCTCCTCTTACAACCAACGGTTTGACTCCCGGCTATATCACGGTGCCCGCAACCGGCGGCACTACCGGCTCTTCGATTCCTCTGTTTTCGAACCTGGGCTCCACTTCGCCCACCAGCGGTCTCAGCTTCATCAACGCAAGCAACAATGTGCGGATCGACGCCATCCTGTCCATGGCCGAGTCCCGCGGATTGTTGAAAGTGTTGTCGCGGCCGCGAGTCGTAACCCAGAACAACATTCAATCGGTGGTTAAGCAGGGGTATCGCATTCCGATTGTGACCCAGGCCCAGTTGGGTGGTCCGCCCACGGTGACTTACGTCGACGCGTTCCTGCGCTTGACGGTCACGCCGCAAATCACGTCGGAAAACACGATTTTCCTCAACGTAGACGTAGAAAACACAGCCCCGAACTTCGGTGTCACGATCGAGGGCAACCCCGAATTGATCACGCAGCAGGCCACCACGCAAGTTCTGGTGACCGATGGCGGAACGGTCGTGATCGGCGGAGTCGTCCAGGCACAGAACTCGATCACCGTCGATCAGGTACCGGTGTTGGGCAATATCCCCTACCTGGGCAACCTGTTCAAGCACACAGTCGTGAACACTCAAACGCAGGAGCTGATCTTCTTCATCACGCCCCGCATCATCCAGACATAACCAGTACCGAGTACCGAGTCAGAACCGCCGATCTGGAGAACCTGCCAGACCGGCGGTTTTGTTTATGTGCGATATCTCTGGCCGCTGGACTCGAGGGAAGCCGTTTGCCAGCCGCAACCCTGGATCAGGTCACTTCTCCGGGTTCTCAGTCTCTATAGAAGTAATGCGTTTTGAATCGTGCGATCATTCCTTTGGGACCCACGCCCCAGCCATCCGTGCTTTCAAACGCGAGTGCATTCAGATTGAGCCGGTCCGTATGCATCCAGTGAACACCCTTGTCGTGGCTGACATCCGTTCCATTGGGTCCTACCGCGGCAAAATCGCCGTACGAAAACGAAGCGACAGCTGAGCGATAACCGCCGGGCTGCGATTCAGCAAGATGCCATGTCTCCCCACCATCATCGGAGTAAATCGCCACACGTTTGTCGTTGTCAGCATCCTTGTAGTCTCCGCCCACCGCTACGAGATCATAGGGCCCATTGCAGGCAATGCTGAAGATCCCGCGCGATGAAGAGCCGCCGCCAATCGGCGTCTCGAGGACGGTCCACGATCTGCCCTCATCCTCCGAGCGGAAAACGCGCGCGGCGGGGCCGCCCGTGCCGAAAAACATTCCGCCCCGCTCGCAAAGTACAATTGCCGTTCCGCTGGCCGCGAAGGCTCCTTCCTTTGGAAGCGCAGGAGGCATCCCGTCCCGCGGCAACTCCGACCAGGTTTTCCCGTCTCGAGTCGTCAGAACAACAAACTTTCCGTCGACAGGATCGCTTAAGGCAACGCAATGGATTTTCGAATCGCAGGCCATCGAGTCCAGAAAGAATCCCGCCCGCTGGTCTGTATATTGCAGTTCCCAGGACTTCCCTCCGTCCATCGTTTTGTAGATGCGCGACTGCCCGCCGTCGCCGCTCGACATGACATAAGCTTCATCTGCGCTGAAAGCTTCCACATCGCGAAAATCCAGGCTGCTCGCATGCGAAACCGAAACCTGTTGCCAGGTGCTGCCGTCATCGAGCGATCGCAAGACCGTGCCATTCGATCCCGAGGCCCAGATGATGTGATGCAGCTGATCTTTCTTGCCCGCGCCGAGAACCACGCTCACTCCGCGCAGATTCGCATCGACTCCGGACGTTTGCATCGACCACCAAGGGCCGTTAACGCTTAAGAGCGTGAAAAGGAGAGAAAGGAAAAACACGGCCGACATTTTACTCCACCGACAAAGGATGTACTGCTCGCCCTGGCAACGCTTCCGCACGCCGAAATATGTTCGCCTGATACACTGGCGACCCATGGAACACAAGATGCGACAGGACAAGCTGCGCGAGTGCATCGACGCCGCACATTTTGACGCATTCCTGGTCAGCCATCTTCCCAACATCCGTTATCTCTGTGGATTCACCGGAAGCGCCGGCCTGCTCCTGGTTGAGGAGCGCGGAAGCACGTTTTTTTCCGACTCCCGCTATGACACCCAGGCGCACGAGGAAGTAACGGGCGCGAAGCTTGTCATCGGACGCAAGTCGCCGCTTGAGCTCCTGGGCGAGTTCCTGCGGCGAAGACGCAAAAAAGCCAGCATCGGCATCGAAGCGGAACACTTTACGCTGGCCGAAAAAAAACGCCTGCAGAAATTTCTGCCTTCTCTGGTGCGTCTGAAAGACGCTCATTCCACGGTAGAGCGCCTTCGTCTCGTCAAAGACTCCGAAGAGCTGGCCCGCATCCGCGAGGCTGTTGCCCTGGGTGCACGGTTGTTCGAGCGCGCCCTCGAGGTCTTGCGTGCTGGCGTCTCCGAAACGGAGGTCGCCGCCGAGATGGAGCTTCTGGCGCGCCGCGCCGGTGCAGACAAAATGTCATTCGAGACCATCATCGCTTCCGGGCCCCGCTCCGCCCTGCCCCATGGCCGCGCCTCGGCTCAGCCGATCTCCCCCGCTGGGTTCGTCGTCTGCGACTTCGGTGTTATACTCGCAGGTTATTGTTCCGACCAGACCCGTACTGTCTGGGTGGGAGCCGTTTCGGACGACGCCCGGCGTGTTTACGATGCGGTTCGCCAGGCGCAACAGGCCGCGATCGATGCTGTCAGGCCCGGCGTCACCGCGGGTGAGGTTGATTCGACCGCCCGCAAGGTGCTGCAAAAGGCAGGGCTGGCCAAGCACTTTACGCATTCCACCGGACACGGCGTAGGTTTGGAGATCCACGAAGCGCCGCGCATCGCTGCCGGACAGAAAGGTGTCCTTGAGCCCGGCATGGTCATCACCATTGAGCCGGGAGTTTACTTTCCCGGCAAGTGGGGCGTAAGAATCGAGGACATGCTGGCCGTCACTCCCACGGGATGTGAGGTGTTGACGCCTACGGGCAAGGACTTTATTGCAGTGTAGTCATCGTATTCGATTGACTTGCATTGAGAGCCGGGCTGCAATCATGCCCGGCTTCTTCGCGCCGGAACCGGCGCCGCGGCAGGAAGCAGTCCCACCGTAAACGAATGAACCTCAAAGAGCTGAAGGAACTCATCGAGTTCTTAATCGAAAAAGAAATTGCCGAGTTCGAGTTGGAGCGCGGCGATGTGAAAGTCCGCATCAAGCGCGCCGGAGAGCACATGGTCGTGCACGGACACGGCGATCCGCGCTTCTTTGCCGTGCCGGCAGCCCCGCCGCCCGCTCCGACCCCGGGCGCCGTACCGCCCGTTGCCGCTCCGCCCGTGCTTCCTCCGGCTGAAGAATCGTTGCACATGGTCAAGTCCCCGATCGTGGGTACTTTCTACGAAGCCCCTTCGCCGGGCGCTCCGCCTTTCGTCAAGGTCGGCGACAGTGTCACCGAAGGCCAGGTTCTTTGCATCGTCGAAGCCATGAAGCTGCTGAACGAAATCGAATCCGATGTGGCCGGAGAAGTCGTTAAGATCCTTGCTACCAACGGCCAGCCCATTGAGTACGGCCAGGAATTGTTCGCCATAAGGCCGAGGAAGTGAGATTCGTATCAGGGCATGCCTTCAGGCATGCCGAAATTTTGGGATGATGAAACCGGCTTTAGCCGCTGCCTCATCGACGATTCAGCGGCTAAAGCCGATTGCATTCGCTGGAACTTTGCGGCATCGCTGAAGCGATGGCCTGACGCAAGCAATCC
>JASHQK010000549.1 GCA_030039195.1 Candidatus Sulfotelmatobacter sp. | reverse complement strand
GAAGCAAGCGACATTTCTGACGACCGCAGCTCCCGGCCATCTTTCAGCCGAATGACGAACAGCTCATCGGGGACGGTCAGGCTCCGCTGGCCAAGCCGGTCATGAAACTTTACGAGCTTCACCTTGCCGCTTTCGGCCGTCCACTCCACCTCCAGCGCATCATTGCTCAGAGACAGATTCGTCCCTTGGCTGCTCGCTACAGCTTTTCCGGGATCACGGTTAAGAAGCGATGATGGTTGCTGCGCAGCCAGCAGCGTTGTACTGGTTAATAAAAAAGCGAGAAAAAGAAAGTGATTGTGCTTCGGGTGCTTCTGCGCGATTCGGTTATTCGCCCCCGATAATCCCATTCCGATGTTTTCCTCCACGCCTCGTCTATGTGGGCATATATCATGGCACAATGTCGCACGCGCGCCACAGCCGCTCGTTGAGAGACCCATGCAATATGGAATGCTCGTTGAGCCTAAGGCGTGGATCAATCATCTTCATAGCGGTCGTTATGCTGGCTACAGCGGCATCCGCGGCAGCACAAAATAACGCCCGCGTTTTTGGCGACCCAGATGTCTGGCATTGGCCGCCAAGCAGAACATACCACGTCGAGAATTACAAGCTGGTCCTGCACTTTGACCAGGCAAAAGGCGAGGTGTTTGGAGACGAAACCATAACTCTCGAGTCGCTCACGTCACAATTCCGAAAATTTTATCTTGATAGCTCCGAGCTCAAGATTGACTCGGTGTTTCTGGCGCAGGCGCGCGGCACGCCCGTTGAGTTGCCATACCTCGCGCAAGATCCTCGCCTGTGGATTACGCTCGACCGCGACTACGATGCGAAAGCAGTCATGAAAGTTCGCATTGTCTATCACGGATTTCCGCGCACTGGATTGTTCTTCGTAAATCCGACGCAGAGTTATTCGGGCTGGCCGCAAGAGGTGTATTCGCAAGGCGAACCGGAGCTCAATCACTATTGGTTTCCATGCTGGGATTATCCGAACGATATGGCCACGAGCGAGACGGTCACCACGGTGGCCGGGGGTCAGACCGTCGTCTCCAATGGCAAGCTGGTAAGCGTCACCCGCTCCGGGGGACTGGTGACGTATGACTGGGTTGAAAGCATTCCGCACAGTTCCTACTTGATATCTCTGGCTGTCGGTCCCTGGCGCAAGGTTGCAGATAGATACGAAGGCAAGCCGGTTGACTATTATGTCCCGAACACGGTCGACGAAGCCACGGCGCGGCGGTCATTTCACTTGACGCCCGACATGATTGGATTTTTCTCGCGTGCCACCGGCGTCGATTATCCGTACGAGCAATATGCGCAAACCACGGTGCACAATTACATGTTTGGGGGCCAGGAAAACGTCAGCGCTACGACACTGACTGACCGGACGCTGCATGATGAACGGGCAGACTCGGATTACCCCAGCACGAATCTGGTATCGCACGAGTTGGGCCAGCATTGGTTCGGCGATTTTGTCCAGGGACGCGATTGGGCGAACATCTGGCTCAACGAAGGCTTCGCCACGTACCTCGAGGCGCTTTACACGCAGCATCATGAAGGGTACGACGCATATCGCTTTGCCATTTTCCAGGATCAACTGGCGGAGCAAAAAGAGGACCGCGACGCATACCGCCGGCCGATTGTCGATCGCCACTACAACGATCCCTTGGACATGTTCGACGCCACTACGCACGAAAAAGGCGCGGACGTGCTGGACATGTTGCGCTATTTGATCGATGGAACCGAAGCTGCCGCGCATCCAGCATCGCAGAAGGAGCCTTTCTTTCAGGCTCTACATCATTACCTGATCGCACATCATGCGCAGATTGCGGACACTGCTGACCTCATCGATGCTATTCGCGAGACGACCGGCGAGGAACTCGATTGGTTTTTCCACGAGTGGGTGTTCATGTCGGGGCATCCCGCCTACAAGGTTGAAGCAAGCTACGATGCTGCAAAGAAAACCGAGAAGATCACTGTTACGCAAACGCAGGAAAACAACGCAGAAACCCCGGTTTTTGATATGCCTCTCGAATTTGCGTTTTTCGGAGCGAATGGCGCACGGAAAAACGTTCGGCTCCGCGATAATCTGCAGCAGCAAACATTCAATCTGCCGCTGGATTTCGAGCCACAATGGGTTGACTTTGATCCCGACGATTTCATCGATAAGACTGTGCAATTTGACAAGCCTGTAGAGGCGCTGATTGCGGAAGCAGAAAAAGATCCGTCGATGATGAGCCGCCTCTGGGCGGTGCAGCAGCTGAGCGCGGTGCTCAAGGATGGGCCTGCGGCTTCGGCCAATTTGGATGCGCGTGTCAGGGCACTTACCCGAGTGCTCGACTCCGATGAGTTCTACGCTGTACGCTGCGCCGCGGCGACCAGCCTGGGAAGCATCGGAACGGACAACGCCAAAGCGGTGCTGCTTGGCGCATTGCAGCAGCCCGATAACCGTGTCCGAACGGCAGTAGTCGAAGCTCTGGGGAATTTCAGCAGAGATCTCACCGTTTATAG
>JASHQK010000548.1 GCA_030039195.1 Candidatus Sulfotelmatobacter sp. | reverse complement strand
CTGGTCTTGAAGTCTCTTCACCTGATGAATAATCAAGAGAGCGCAACTCGCCTGGCGCCCGAATCTACCTCCGTAGCGCACCTGCCTTGGGCGCAGAACTAGTACTTCCAACGCGTCTATCTCGCATCTTGGTTTTTTATTGCTTTCAACAATTTGGGGAATCTGCTCTTCGTTCACAGCTAACCCAAATGGCCTGAGTTACGCTCACAAGGACACGGTTCTTGCACGGCTCAAAACTCCTTGTTTGCAGTGTCGCGTGGCACGGAACCAATGACCTTGGATGAATTTCGCCAATCTCTAACCGCGGCCGAACCTTCAGGCGGGCTTACCCACGCCCTCACCGGATTGTGGTGGGACGGCAAGGGCGATTGGAAGAGGGCGCACGAATCCGCCCAGAAGGACGAAGGAACTGAGGGCTCGTGGGTTCACGCCTACCTCCATCGGACGGAAGGCGATCGGGACAACGCTGCCTATTGGTACAGCCGCGCAGGGAAGCCCGTTTGTCGAGAAGCGCTCGATGCAGAATGGCTCAGCATCGTCCAAGAGTTGCTGAGGTAATACCACTGTTGCACGAAGTTTTGCAGCTACACCCTCAAACGCGAGGATTTTTTCGCCCGTCTCTCGAATCCGCGAACACTCCGTCGATTCTCCGCATGATTCGTTCTCCCCATTGCAAAGCCGAGCCCACCAACGACTCCGTTCGTGGACTCGGTCGGCTGTCGTGCAGATCTTCCGCTGTCTTTAGGTGACGTGCGACCAAAATACTGGCCATAATTCCCAATACCCGTTTTCGTCCTTGCTCCATCTCACTCACCATTAGCCTTGAGCTTGCATCGCCAGGACATCCAACAAGGGGCGTCGATACTTACGGTTCAACCGCTCCATTCGGCGATCAAATTTGGACTTGATCTCGCGATACGGGCCAGGCGCTATGTCGCCTACCTGGATTGCGTCGAGAAGTTGGTCGAGGGCCTGCTGCGCGATCTGCTGGGCTTGTTCTGGATCACGGGCCGTGTGCTCCAAAAAACTGATCCGAACCCCCACGGCCTTTCGCCTGCTGAGTACCGAATGATTACTAAAATCAATCTTGTTTTGTCCGAAGGAACAGCCGCGCCCTGCCCTATTGGCTCCCGTAAGATGCACTCCCGACAGTGGATAACATCGTCGCCACGGTTCACGATTTCCTTTATGAGACACGTTGCGATTCTGCTGGCGGTAGCAACCTCGATCTCGGCACTTACGGCTTGCGGCGGCACCAACGCTGCCGGCGGAGGCAGCGGAACGGCCCCGTCCATCACTGCGCAGCCGCAGAGCGCGAGCGTCAGCGCGGGGCAAACGGCGACGTTCAGCGTGACCGCCAGCGGCACCGCGCCGCTCAGTTATCAGTGGAACAAAAACGGCAGCGCCATCAGCGGCGCGACCTCTGCGAGCTACACGACACCTGCTACGACCACCGCCGACAGCGGCACATCGTTCACGGTAACGGTCAGCAACTCGGCAGGCAACGTCACGAGTAATGCCGCTGCGTTGACGGTCAACTTAGCTTCGCAGACGATTACCTTCAACAATCCGGGAACGCAAACTGTCGGCACTCCCTTGCCACTTTCGGCCACGGCGAGTTCCGAGCTGACGGTGAGCTTCGCTTCGCAGACAACCGGCGTTTGCACGGTGAGCGGGACGACCGCGACCTTCGCGGCCGCCGGCACTTGCACGATTCAAGCGACGCAGGCCGGCAACAGCACTTACGCCCCAGCCACGCCCGTGACCCAGAGCTTCACAGTAAATGAATCGGGCGGGGGCGACCCGACGAACGGCGTGCTGCCGTCCTACAACGACGCTTATGCCAACTGGAAGAACGCGGGGCTGGCTTCGGTTGGGGGTATTCCGGACCGTACGACGATTTGCACAACGGTCAATCCGCTGGGTGGAGGGCAGGACGACTTCAACAACATCCAGAACGCGATTAACAGTTGTCCGGCAGGCGAGGTGGTTCAGCTTGGGGCGGGCGCATTTTCGATAAAGCTCGCCGATATGCCGATTCATATCGGGACCGGGATTTCGTTGCGGGGAACGGGCAGCTGCACCGGCTCCAGTTCGCCGTACTGCCCGACCTCGATCACGGTGATCGACGGCGCTCTCGCCTACACAGGCGGGATGTGCGGGACGAGTACGTCGAATGAAGTTGCCTGCCCCAATGGCGGGGAGCCAGAGATTCTGATGTCGCCTGTGATCCCCGACTACAACTACAGTTGGGAGACTTGCGGCAACGTTGGCGCAACGCTCGGTACGGGTTGCGGTGCCACGCCCCTGGCCGCCGACGCCGCGCAGGGACAAACCACAATTCAGGTCGCGAGCACAAGCGGGTTCACAGTTGGGTCGTGGATTTTGATCGATGAGGCCTCTGGCGCTGGCTGGGTCGCGGATCCTATGAATCAGTGGACCGGAAATGGGTCCGTGTGGGCCGCTTCGGACTGGCTCAGCTCATCCGGCAGCCCAGCTACAGGCCGCGTCCTGTGGGCGAAGGCACAGAATAATTCATGGGATTTTGGCAGTGCCTATCCCTATCAAGCGAGCACGCCAGGCTGCTGGTACAGCTATTGCGACCGGGTGACCTCCGAGTTGCACAAGATCGCTTCGATCGGCAGCGGCTCATGCCCAGGCACCAACTGCACCCTGACATTTGACGATCCGCTCACCATCGCCTTCCGCCAGAGTGGAGGCCATAACGCCCAAGTCTATGCGAATCTCTATGGGAATAATTCGGGAAGTGGGTCGCCTATTTCTTTCCTCCAACAGGCCGGCGTAGAGAACATTTCGCTTCTCCGCGCTCCCGAGGGGGGCCTGGAAATGGAACTCTGCGTCAACTGCTGGGTGAAAAATACCGAAGTCGGCGACTGGTACGGCGGCGGAATCAGCGTCGCGTATTCGGCCCGCAGCGAGCTGAACATGGTTTACGTTCACCATTGCTGGAATTCGGTCAACAACGGCGGCGAATATCCCTTGTCGCTCGATAGTGCCTCCACCGAAATGCTGATCACAAACAGCATCACCAACTTCGCCGGCAAAGGTATGGTCGCCAGAGCCGGCGGTGCAGGTTCGGTTATTTCCTATAACTACATCGATGACACGATGTATGACGCGGAGTCTGGCATCGGCGACTATTGGCTCGATATGGGGATCAACGCGAGCCACTATTCGGGGCCCCACCATGTTCTGTTTGAGGGCAACTGGGGCGACAACCTGGATAACGACAATACGCATGGCAACTCGATGTACATGACATTTTTCCGGAACGTAGGCTCCGGATTCAGGACGCCCTTTACCGATCCCAGCGTGGGCGGGCTTGTCGATGACTTTACCGGCAAGGGCTACTACTGCCCGAATGGGCTGGCCTCCTGCGAATCCTGGACTCCGGGGCCGCTGCGCGCGGCTGGGCCTATGGGATACAACTACTGGTTCGCTTATGTCGGTAATGTGTTGGGGACGTCTGGCCAGTCGACTGCGGCGAATGGTTGGACTTACAGCGGAGACTTTACCGTTTCCCGCATCTTCATGCTCGGATGGGGCGGCGGCGGTGGTGGCCAGGACCCGAACCTGGACGGTGTCACCGGATCGTACATTCTCATCAACGGCAACTATGACTTCCTCAACAACGCCGTGACCTGGAAAGGCTTGCCAATTACGCTTCCGGACTCATTCTATCTTTCCGGCGAGCCTGCGTTCTTCAGCGCCGGCAGCGGCTATCCGTGGCCGTGGGTAACTCCGACGGGCTCGCAGGCAATACAGACCGGCCCGTCAGGCTGCGGCGGGACGTGCTCCGGCCTACCTGCGCAGGCGCGTTGGCAAGCGGGCACACCTTTTGTGCAGCCTTGAGTTCCTGGAACGGGGGACTCAACCGACTCTTCGCTGCTCTTCAGCTATTTCCCGTGCGCAATTGGCAATGCACGCGCCGCACACCTACCGGTAACGGGAAGTCGGCATGGCACCACGTTTTCTCGCAGCAACGGTGTCTGCTCGCATGAAAGGCGCGACGGGCGTTGGAGAGGACTTATCCGTAGACCGTTGCTTTATCTGACACTTCCCACCAGATGCTCAATGCATAGAGGAACCTGTCCCTGGAAGCTGCGTGCTGGGGAGGCGGACTCGGCTTCCTGGCGCACCATCTCGCAGAGCCTGGATTGGCCTCGGAACCGTTTACAAGCTGCTTCAGGAATGTTCAGAAAACCTGTCCTCGGCTGCATCTGCAAGTGGCTGTTTCCAAATAGCTGGATTGGGAGGCTAGCCGATTACATCACTTTATCGAAATGCGTGGCGGGGAATCCTCATCGCAGAGTTGCATGACCCATTTCACGGCTCTTCGACCTTGCCGGTACTTTGGGTAGAGAGCACAGCGGAGCTCTTTGGCAAATTCCTCCCGTATCCTCTGTCGTATGCCCGCGTAGTAGAGCAAGACCAGCAATGCACCTACGAATGCACCGAGAAGTAAAAACTCCTATCGTCAACGATAAATTCAACTGCATCGGAATCGAGTCAAAACGCTGGTCGACAGATGAGACTCTATCCATTTCGGCGAGCAACAGTCTGTATCAAATGTCACAAATAAGCCAGCCAGCATGCGGAAAATCGAACTTTACCTTGCGGATCAGTTGACATCTCACGAGTTGCGGCCTCTTCGATCATCTCAAGGCGTCGAAGATCATCCGACAAAGAGACGGTACAGCAGCGACAGCAAGAGGAATACGGCTATGACCATTAATTGTTTGCGGTTAGGCAGCAGCCATTCGCATTGGACCAGACCTAACATTGGGAACTACCTTCTCTGGGCATAATACTAGGAACTTTGAAGTCGGCCCGGCGGGAGCAAAGCCGAACGACGTGTGTTAACAGATTGCAGATCTGTGCCAAATCGGGAATTGTGTGGAAGTATTCCCTGAATCTCGCGAACCTTCGCGA